>DAOLFI010000315.1:0-4870 GCA_035326385.1 Niabella sp. | reverse complement strand
GATGTGCTCAGCGCTCAGGACTATATTGCCTACCAGCGTTTGAGAAATAATACTAGCTTTCTAATGATAGACACTGATAATGATGGCATCCCTGATACCGATAGGGATTTCAGCAATTACAGATCGCATGACTGGCAGCGTGAGGTTTTACGCACCGCCATCACTAATGATCATATGCTAACGGCAAGTGGAGGAAACGCGCGTTCCAACTACGCTGCAAGTGCGGGTTATCTGCATCAGCAGGGTTTGGCAATTAACAATGATTATGACCGTTATAATTTCAGGGTTAGGGTCAACCATACCCAGTCTGATCGGCTTAAAGTGGGCTTTAACCTTAATGGTGCTTATTCTGAAATGGGCGGAGTGGCTAATAATGGAGGCATAGACGGATACAATGCCATGGTGCCTCTCTTGGTTGTAGCGAATCCCTGGGAGATAAGAGATGACGATGATGAATTGATTAGTGAAGATTATATTTCTCCATTAAATGTTATTTACGAGGGGCAGAAGAACACGAATTTAATGCGAATCATTGGTAACCTGAACGGAGAATACAAGATTACCAAAAACCTGGTATTTTCTACCAATATCGCAGCAAATTATTCTAATTCAAAGTTAAAAGAATTTTATAACTCTAACACGCATCTGGGTTATAGGTGGCAAGGCAGAGCGGTGATCAATGAAGTAGGTACGTATTCTTATAATGGTAACGCCCAGCTGAATTATAATAAAACATTTAAGCGACATAGTATTAATGCCATGGCAGGCTACGAGTTAAGTCGTAATAACTTTGAAATGTTTAAAAACGATGTTACTTCATTTGAAGATGAGTCTACAGGTTATAATGATATCAGTAAGGGTGCTATATTAAAAGGATATAATTCTGAAAGATGGAGCACCAGCCGGATGTCATACATGGGACGTTTAAATTATAATTATGCCGGAAAATATTTACTTACCGGCAGTTTGCGGGCTGATGGCTCCGATAAATTTGGTGCCGGCAACAGGTGGGCCTATTTTCCTTCGGCAGCGATTGCCTGGACTATATCTAATGAATCATTCATGCAGCCGGTTAAGGCGATTAGTAATTTAAAAATGAGGCTCAGCTATGGCGAAACGGGTAACGAGCGCATTACAGCGTACAGCTACTTTGCAAGGATGAGCAATGAATATTATGCCAACAATAATGTTATTATGTTTGGAATGGCTCCTTCCTCATTGGAGAATCGCAATTTAAAATGGGAAACTACAGCGCAATATAATGCAGGAATAGACCTTGGTTTATTTAATGAAAGAGTAAGTATTACTGCTGATTATTATTCCAAAATAACGCGGGATATGTTACTGGATGCCCCCGTTGCTGCTCAAAGCGGTTTTAACACGCAATGGCTGAACATCGGGCGAGTAGATAATGAAGGATTTGAATTCGCTCTATCTACAAAGAACATTCAAACCGGAAATTTTAATTGGAATTCAAACTTTAATATCAGTTTCGCTAAAAATACTGTAAGGGATCTGGGTGGTGCAAAATTTATTCCTATAAATATTGCAGGAGATTATATTGGTAATCTGGGTAGGATTGTAGTGGGGCAACCCATTGGCACCGCTTATGGATATGTTTATAACGGCGTCTATCAAATTGATGAGTTTACCTGGCAAAATAACAGCGACCCTGCTATTCCACACGCCTCAAGAACGTATACATTAAAATCAGAAGGGCTTCGCTATTCAGGAGGAAATCCTCAACCTGGTATGCTGAAGTATAAAGATATCAGCGGGCCCGACGGTGTGCCGGATGGTGTGGTGGATGATGCCTATGCCCGAGCCGTAATCAGCAATAGCAATCCAAAGCATACTGGCGGATTTAACAATAGCTTTCAGTATAAGAATTTTGATTTATCAATATTGTTTCAATGGAGTTACGGAAATGACATTCTTAACGTAGGTAAATTGAGGGTGAACGGTTACACGCCATTTATGAACGTTACTTATGACTACTATAATAACTTTTGGTCTGAGAACAATCCCACCAACCAATACGCAGCCCCGGGAAAACTGGATAATACTAATTCATCTTATTATGTTGAGGACGGCTCTTATCTAAGGCTTAAATCTGTGTACCTCAGTTACCGGCTTCCCTCATCAATTCTTAAGGGTACCGGTTTTTCAGAGGTTAAATTTTATTTAGCCGGACAAAACCTACTTACATGGACGAAGTATTCAGGATTCGATCCGGAGGTGAATTCCAATAATCCTTTGTTGGGGGGGTATGAGCGCTTTTCTTATCCCAGGCCCAGGAATTTCAGTTTTGGTGTTAATGTTAAATTTTAATTTTTCAAACCATGAAGATATTATTTGCTCCCATCTATATATTCTTTTTATTAGCAACAGTTACATCCTGTAAAAAATACCTGGATGCAGTTCCCTATTCTTTTACATCTCCTGACAACTTTTACAAAACACCAAAAGATGCAGAACTGGCACTAACAGGAGTGTACAGCGTGCTGTCTGCTACCAGCATACAAGGCACCGGAAATAAATCCACTTATTCAAGGGCGCTTTTGTGCATGCTGAACGGTGCAACTGATGAAACTGTTGCAAGAAACGGATTTAGCAATACAGATTTCGTTGTATGGGGTAACGCATCTTTTAACAGTGAGAGTAAGCTGGTGAATGAAACCTGGTTTTTCTTCTACGCAGGAATCAACCGGGCCAATTATCTTATCGAAAAAATTGAAGCAATAAATGGATTTTCAGGAAACAGAAAGAATGAAATTATTGCTGAAGCCAGGCTACTCAGGGGGTTTTACCACATGATGCTGTCAATGATGCACGGTGGTATCCCTGTTTATACTACTTCAGTTCAGGATCCTTCAAAAGCGCGGCAACCCATCCAGGACGTATATACGCAGGTGATTGCGGACTATGATTTCGCTTATCATAACTTGCCCCATCGTGCTCAGCTTGAAAGTAGGGTAAATAAATGGACCGCCGCCGGTTTGCTGGCAAAAGTATATACCTATTTAGCCAGCGCAAAAAAAACAGGGTTGAATAACTTTGGATTGGATATCAATAGTTTTGATTGGGTAGATGCAGATGATTTGTATGGCAAATCACTTATGCTCACAACGGATATTATCACTAAAGGTGGCTACGAGTTAATTCCCCGCTACGATTATTTATTCAGGGAAAATACAAAGTCCTTTCAATACAAAGAATGCTTGCTTACTGCCGAAGCCTCCACTGATCCAAGGTCTATATTAACCCATCTTGTTAACGTAGGTTTTACGCCTTCGGGCGGGCAAAACACCGTTGGCGGCGGACAGGGCAATTGGCGTCCTGCGGGTGAGCTGTTTTATAAATATGTTGCAGGCGATGCCCGGTTTAAGCATAATCTTACGGGGAATATTCCTAACAATGCTGCCGCAGAAACGATAGAAGGCTCCCGGTATTATATTCCTAACACTATCAATAATCCCACACAAAATACCTATAGCATAGGTAAGTATAGGGTGATTGATCCGGCTGAAAAAACCATAGGGTTAGGCTCCGTTAGTACGTCATTGCCCATTTTGCGATATGGAGATGTATTGCTGCTTCATGCAGAAGCACAGTTTTTTTCAGGCAATGAGCCGGATGCAAGAGCTACTCTGGAAAAACTGCGCTTGCGGGCCTTAAATACAGGTAGTAGTATTAACACACTTACCAATGCTTATCGAAAGGCTGACTTTGTGCAGGAGCTGCTGGATGAAAGAGCCAGAGAGCTTTGTTTTGAAAATTGGAGGCGTATAGATCTTGCCCGATTTAATAAATATGATGAAACAATAGCAAATCTTTCTACTACATTGGGTTTTTATAATTCGATTGTTCCAGAGATACAGCGGAACTGGAAGCCGGAAAGAGTTTGGTTCCCTATTCCTTTGCCCCAAATGGATCTGAACACCAACCTGGTGCAGAATCCCGGATTTTAGTCCTAATAGTGGTTTTGTAGTGGCACTAGTGCCGTTTAATTTAATCTAAGTAAATGATGGTATTATTATCTCGTACCGTGTTTTTATGCTTTAACTTTTTGGTTGCTATCAATATTCAGGCAAAAGATCTACACCTTAAAGATTTTATCAATCCAAAATATAAAGATGCCACCCCTGCTATTTATCAAATGCTGCAGGAAGCCCATAAGTATGACCAGGTGAGGATTATTATTGAAAAAGGGGTGTATCATCTTTACCCGGAAAAGGCATTTGAGAAATATAGTTACGTTTCTAACCACGATAACTCTATGCGAAGAATTGCTTTTCCCTTAGTTGGATTTAAAGACCTACAAATCATAGGAAGTGATGCACACTTTATCGTTCATGGTTTAATGATGCCTTTCAGTGTGGAGAATTGTGTGAAAATCAGCATTTCCGGAATCAGTATCGATTGGAATATTCCATTGCATAGCGAAGCTCTAGTGATTTCCAGCAATGAGGCCGATTCCACATTCGATCTTAAAATAGATGAAGCCTACCCGTATGTGATTAGAAATGAACGATTGATCTTTATCAAAGAGGGTTACGAACATGATCTGGGAAGAGGTATTCTATTTGACCCTACTCGCCATGCAGTTGCTTATAATACTATGGCATACACTCCGCTGGAAGTTGTAAGTAAGCTGCCGGTAAGAAACAGAGAACAAATGGACTTTCCGAACTATGTTGATACGAATGCTCCCGAATATGCATATCAGACGGAGGACTGGAATTTAAAAGCGACAGAGCTTCGTCCGGGGATTGTAAGGGTGAAGATGTTTAAGAAGCCTCCACCAGTAGGAATGGTACTGGTTACAAAAGGACGTACCGCCAATAGCCGTGTTGCAAATGCCTTTCAT
>DAOLFI010000314.1:0-4873 GCA_035326385.1 Niabella sp. | reverse complement strand
TCCTGTATATTGTTTATTTCCTGCTGCACTTTAAGCACATCTTCCACTTTTCCTGCTTTTTGTAAAAACTCCAGGTATTTGTCCCGCGTAGCCTTACGCGTTGCAAGCCTTGCCTTGATATCAATAATGCTTCCTGTAACATCCTCGGAAGTAATACCACGCTGCAGTTGTTTAACATCTTTCGTTACCAGCCCATTTACCAGGTTTTCAAACTGCAATACCGGTACTTTTATTACTATGCTGGTTTCCTGCTTATCGTCAGCCACGCTATTATCTTCCTTAAAAATATATCCGCCGTGCTTTTTTATAAGGGTGCGGATATAATCAGCATATTCACCGTTGTTTTTTACTTCGAGCGTAACATTAGCTGTTTTAATTATTTTCTTATCCCAATCAACAACTACAGATGCAGGAACTTCATCCGGTGCAGCACTATTGGTTTCATTATTAGCCACACTGCCAGAGATTGCATCACCAGGAGCAGTCAACATTGCATCCTCTTGTTTCGCTGAGGCTACTTCATTCATGGTCATTTCTGCTACGGAGTCTTCTTTATGAGAAGCACTGGTACAGGCAATGAACACGCAAGGCAATATTGCCATTGCAAAAAATAATCGTTTCATAAAATGGATTTTAAGTAATGAACAGGTAAGTTTATCAATTTTGCATATCCCCGGTTTTTAAATAGGTCTGACCCGTAATAAAGCCATTCTGTTTTATAAATTTTTCAAACTGCTCTTTTGTAGGCTTCACAATAAGCGGCCTTACTGTATCATAGCTTTTATTATTGGTTATTGTCTCCATCATTTTTACTTCATTCTCCGTTTGGATATTGGCTATATTAACTACATTCGCCCGAAAAGCCAGCCTGCTTACAGCCCACTTATGCTCCCCTGTTTCATAATTAAGAAAATAATCATTCCCTTCTGCTTTCAGCACGTTTTTCAAAGCGGTATACTTTTCATTCAGGCTAAAAAGTATATCCAGGTATTTATACCCGGTAATAAGCGAATCATTAACCTTATTGATCCTGTATTGCTGCCCTGTAATTGCATGATACAATGTATCTCCTGCTATCCTTTCGTTTTTGTCAAGTTCTGATATGCTCACTGGATCCTTAAAATCAGCAGTGGTAAATATCATATCCCTGGTTATATACAGGTCTCTGTTATTATCATAATCAAAGTAATGACCAAGCAGCTCAAATGGAATTTCTTTCAATACTTCATTTCCGGAAGGTTGTGGCTCTTCAAAAGCTACGGTAGTGCAGGCAATAAGCAGCCAGGGCAATATTACTATTGCTGAAAAAACACGCTTCATAATTTGGTTATTTTAAGATTGATTAAAAATCATGGCAGCAGCCTTCCAATAAAATCCGGATTTTTATTAAGGATGCTTGGGGTTTATCTGTTTCTAATCAGATACATCTTAATACCAATTCCATAAAAATGGTAATCCCTGGAATTTGTTAAGTGATTGGTAAATTCATACAGTTGACAGGTTAACATGCTGAAAGGTTGACAAGGTGTATTATGCCACCTCATCAACCTTTCAATTTTCAAACTTTTAAATTATTCCTCCCCCGCCATTTTCATTACTATCTCCCATTCTTCAGGCTTGACAGATTGCGTGGAAAGTCGGCCCAGGCGAACCAGATCCATATCCTGTAATTTTTTTTCTGCTTTTATCTGGGCTAGGGTTACGGGCTTTTTCAGCTTCTTCACAGGGGCCACATCCACAGCTACCCAGCGCTCATCATCCGTAGTAGGATCGGGGTAAGCTTCTTTTACAATTTTGGCAATGCCAACAATTTCTGTTCCTTCGTTACTATGATAGAAAAATGCAAGATCGCCTTTCTTCATAGCCCTGAGATTAAGCCGTGCAGCATAATTGCGCACACCATCCCAAACAGTTTTTTTATCTTTCACCAACTGGTCCCAACTATATTTAAAAGGTTCCGATTTTATCAGCCAATAAGCCATAATAAATGATGAGTATTGAATTTAAAATTTTAAATGATACATTTACCTCATAAAAATAAAGATCATTTGCAACAAATAAGCATTTGGGAAGCTGAAACATTTTATGCACCACAGGATATCATTATTGTAGGTGCCGGCTTTACCGGTTTATGGACAGCCCTTTACCTTAAACAAAAATATCCATCGAAAAAAATCACTATTATAGAGCGGGGGCCTGTACCATCAGGCGCCTCGGGCCGTAATGCAGGTTTTGCCTGCTTTGGAAGCCTTACAGAAATATTATCAGATATAGATACAATGGGGGCCGACAAAGCATTACAATTACTTCACTGGCGTTTTGAAGGATTAAAAACGATCCGGCAGCACTTTAATGATTCGGCTATTGACTATTACAATACCGGAGGTTACGAGCTGCTTAATAAGGAAGCCCCGTTAGAAAAATTAAACGTAGTTAACAGCCTGCTTTATCCTGTCACTTCTGCAACAGAAACTTTTATTTTAAAGAATGACCTGATAGAAGCGTTTGGGTTTACCAACACCCAATACCTCATTGAGAACAGGTTCGAAGGCTCTTTGCATCCCGGCAAATTAATAGGTGCACTGTTACAAAAAATGTCGGCAATGGATGTCCAGGTAATGTGCGGAACCGAGCTTAAAAATTTTGAAGAAGGCGCTGATGACATAAAGCTGCAAACTACCGACAAGCGTACGCTGCTAGCACAGCAGGTGATTTTTTGCACCAACGCATTTAGTAAATCTTTATTGCCGCATATCGCTGTTGTGCCTGCACGCGGACAGGTATTACTCACAGAACCCATCCCGGACTTAAAACTAAAAGGCGTATTTCATTATGATGAAGGTTTTTATTATTTCAGAAATCTGAATGACAGAATCCTGTTAGGAGGAGCCAGGAACACTTCTATAGCGACAGAATACACACTTGATGCTTTTACCACACTGCCCATTCAGCAGGCGCTTGAAGACTTTCTTTCTAAATTTATATTGCCCGGGCAAAAGCCGGAGATAACCCATCGCTGGGCCGGCATTATGGCTATGGGACAGGAAAAAACACCCATCGTCAAACAACTTACAGACCGAACGTTTTGCGCTGTAAAGCTGGGTGGCATGGGCGTGGCATTAGCCCCCACCATGGGAAAACTGCTGGCTGAAATGGTATAATGGCTCAAATATCGCTGTCTTACGCAGGGTTATCAGCAGCAAAATTTCACACCTTAAACTTTTAAACACAAAAACAACATACAACAACATTAAATTTCTCGTAAATATGACCCGCTATTTTATCGCAGCTTTTTTAATAATGACCACTGCAGTTTCCTGCAATACTGCAAACGAAAAAAAGAACAGCGCGGAAAGCAGCGCTGCACCTGATTATACAAAACTGGAACAGGCCAGCTGGTTATTGGGCAACTGGGAAAATCTTTCTGAAGATGGAACAGCTATGGAAAACTGGGAAAAAGAAAATGACTCTACGTTCAAAGCAGAAAGCTTTATAATAGCAGAAGAGGACACTGTATTTTACGAAAAGGTAACCCTTCAACTAAGAAAAGACACACTGGATTTTGTGGTCAGCACAAGAAGCCAGAATGAGGCTCCTGTAAGTTTCAGGCTGGTACATAGTGATGAAAACACGCTGGTTTTTGAGAACCCGAAGCACGACTTTCCCACTAAAATAACTTATAACAAAATAAGCGCGGACTCAATTTATGCTGAAATCTCAGGTGCGGTAAACGGATCTGAAAGAAAGGAAGGTTTCCCTTTTAAAAAATCTGCATCTTAATGTAATTTTATAGAAATATCCAGGGAAGCCTCATTCCTCCCTGGATATTTCTATTCTGCAAACATAGATCAGATTATTGTTCTCACACCCTCAGCAATTACAGATGAAAACACTCCGGGATTATACCCTATATGCTCATTGTAATAAGCTATAAGCTTTTCACTAAAATCATCAAAACTGTCTTTTTGAACCAAGGCAATCGCACAACCACCAAAGCCGGCACCTGTCATGCGGGCACCAATACAATCCGTATAGGTTTTACAAAAATCAACGATCGTATCCAACTCCCTGCCTGAAACTTCATACAGGTTCTGCAAAGAATCGTGAGATGCATACATGAGTTCGCCAAAAGTTTTTATATCACCCGAAACCAATGCAGTCTTTGCTTTTTTTACTCTTTCATCTTCTGATATCACATGCAATGCCCTGTTTTCAACAACTATATCATTGATCAGGTCCCTATTCCTGGTAAAGTCTTTAATAGTTACTTCGCATAAATGAGTAACTGCTAATTTTTGTTGCAGCTGTTTTAAAGCGGTGCGGCATTCATTAAAACGCTCATTGTACTTTGACTCCACCAGTTTCCGGGGTTTGTTGGTATTAACAATGGCCAGCACATAATCTCCTATCTCAAAAGGCAGATATTCGTAATCCAGCGTATCGCAATTCAGCAAAACAGCATGGCCGCCTTTACCCATAGCTACTGCAAACTGATCCATAATACCGCTGTTCAGTCCCATAAAATCATTCTCCACACGTTTACCCAACAAGGCCAGCTCCACTTTACTCATACCTCCGTTAAACATTTCATTTAAAGCATGCGCTGTTAATACTTCGATAGAAGCAGAAGAAGAAAGGCCCGAGCCAATGGGCAGGTTGCCGCTAAAAAGAAAATCAAGCCCGGTGAGCTCAATACCTGCTTTTGTAAATTCATGAATAACACCAACAGGATAATTAAACCATTCAGGACCGGTTTTGCTATAAGCGCTTTGCATAGCTACGTCCGTAGTTTCGGAAAAATCAACAGCGCGAAACCTGAATATATTATCATTGTTTTTGGCTACCAGCAATGTAGTGCCCATTGTAATAGCAC
>DAOLFI010000313.1:0-4875 GCA_035326385.1 Niabella sp. | reverse complement strand
TATAACGAAGCCGCTTATATTGAAGAAAAAATAAAGAACTGCCTTGAGCTTGACTATCCCAAAAACAGCTTTAATATCATCTTTGTAACGGATGGCTCAAACGACAGTACCCCGCAAAAAATACAAAATCATCCTGAAGTAGAGCTCTTTCATAAAGATGAGCGTGCCGGGAAAATGGCAGCTATAAAACGTGTGCTGCCCGGGCTATCCAACGACATTGTTGTATTTACTGATGCCAATACCTACCTGAATAAAGAGGCGATCAAAGAGCTTGTAAAACACTATCAGAATCCCAAAGTTGGCGCGGTTGCCGGGGAGAAAAAAATTATGGTAGAGGAGCTCGCCGATGCGAGCTCTGCCGGAGAAGGTTTCTACTGGAAATATGAATCAGCGCTGAAAAAATGGGATTACGAACTATACAGCAATGTAGGCGCCGCCGGAGAACTTTTTAGCATACGGAGAAGCTTGTATCAGCCTGTGGAAACTGATACTATTATTGATGACCACATGATTGCAATGCGTATTGCCGAAAAAGGTTATATCATTGCGTACGAGCCTGAAGCATACGCCATGGAAACCGCTTCAGCCGACTCTAAAGAAGAGCTGAAAAGAAAAATAAGGATCGCGGCGGGTGGCATTCAATCTATATTCAGGTTGAAAAAAGCAGCTAATCCCTTTCGCAACCCGCTTCTTACATTTCAATACATCAGCCATCGTGTGTTAAGATGGACCATAACGCCATTTTTAATGATACTGGTTTTTATACTGAACATTATTATTGCAGTCCAAACACAACACCCTCTATACATAGCATTGCTGGCAGGTCAGGTAATTTTTTACGGGTTAAGCATGGTAGGTTATTTCCTGGAAAAAAAGAACCTGAAAGTAAAGGCATTTTTTATACCTTATTATTTTTGCCTGATGAACTATGCTGTAATTGCAGGCATTTACCGGTATTTCAAAAAATCACAAAGCGCTGCCTGGGAAAAGTCAAAAAGGAAATAAAGGTTTATTCTCCCCGGCAAAAGTGATAAAATCGCACTTGAATATGCGAGGATACACAAACACTTGCCCGGTATTTTGCGTCAGGCTCAAAACTTATAATGATAAATTGCCCTGTATTTTGAAATAAATTATTTTCATTTGTTCCATCCAACACTTCCAACTCCTGCAGGTTATCTGTAAGCCCCTCTCCTATTGCCTTTAGTATAGCTTCTTTTCTTGTCCAGAACGTATAAAAGGTTTTTAGAGGATTAGAACTATTTTGAAAAACCTCAAGCTCTCTTTTGGAAAACACCGTTGCTGGTAACCCTACGATCGGATCGGGCTTCATTTCTTCTATATCCACTCCTATGTCTTCGCTGCATACTCCTATCATCACCAGGTTTCCCGAATGACTTATGTTAAAGCACAGGTTTTGCAGTTCGATGCTGTTATATAGAGCAAAAGGCTTCCCGTTCTTACCGGTGCGTATTAAAATATGAACAGGCTCAATACCCAGGATCCCTGACAATATTTTTTTAGTAAAAACCCTGCCGGCTAAAAACCTTTTTGCGTCTATGTCCTGTCTGAAAAGGGAAGCTTTTGATTGCTCCTCTCTTGTTACAAGGTGTGTTTCGGCCAGTAAATCGATTTCTGAAATATCAAACAAATAAATATGTGCATTATTGCGTAATAACGGGCCACGGCTTTGCCAGGTTATACTATTTATATCTGAACAAAATATTTTCAGCGCTACGGATTTAATTGAAAACAATATATACTAACATCTAATTTACTATAGCTATCCACTAATTTCCAATCTTCGCCCAGCATAGCAATCACTCTGTCTGATGGTTTACCAGGTCCTGCAAAATACCATTCCGGCCAGTCTATGGGTTCGCCGATATCTGTTTGAAAAATTTGGTTAAGGACAATCCAGACACGTTTCTTGTTTTGGGCTAAAATATCTTTTTTTATCAGCGCAACATAATCATTATAATCAGTTACATCCTTACGATAATCTTTACCAACGGCTGCCGCAAAATTGTAACGATACATTTTATTGTACACGTTGTAACCGGCCAAATTATTCCAGTAAACATACACCAGATCCTCCTCTTTTTTATGGTCATTAATATAAGTCAGCGCCTCGCGTTGAGCCGAGTTTTTATTATAAATAAATTCATTACCCCGAAAAGCGTTTATCACATTTACCACCGGGCCAATTAATAAAAGCACAGGCAATATAAACCTGAGTTTCAGCGGCATGAACTTCTGATTAAAAAAACAGCACCCTTCAGCTATAAGTATGATAAATACAGGAGAAAGAAAAACCCAGAATCGGTCGCCCAGGGGGTAAAGCTTTAATGCTGAAGCAATAAGCGTTAACGCAATTGAAAACACAAACAACGCAAAATCTGTTTTACGCCTGAAAAAGTTATACAGTCCCGCAAAGAAAAGCGTTGCGGGCACAATTGCCAGTTTTAGTACAGGTGCCAGCCTGCCCTCGGATCCTGGCACAAAATTCCATAAAAGCCCAAGCGGATAATCAAGCAGCCTGTAAAACCTCACTAAGTACCAACCAATATCTTCTATGTTTTTAGGGGGAAAAGGAGCAAAGTACCTGAAGTAATCAAACCAATAAACTGTCCACTTTGATTCTACATGTTTATATGTTGAAAAATAAAAACTCACAGCAAAGCTTGCTATCCACAAAACAAGCATGATTAAATAATGCCGGTAAAGGTGCACATGCTTCTGCTTAAATATTTTAAAAAAAACGCATATACCGGTAGCCGCTAAAACAAAAACAACTGAATATGAAAACCACATTAAAACAGCACCGGCAACACCTAACCTTAAAACCGCTTTGTTCGTAAAACCTCTGCGCTGCAATTGTGTATAGAGGTAAAGTATAATAAGCGGACTCAGCAGTTCAGAAGAATATTGTTTGGCTTCTGCTGCATGAAATATTAGCGGAGGCGCTAAACAAAAAACCACCAGCGCAAGCCAGATATAGCCGGGCTTCAGGAAATACCTGCATATTGCATAAAATATAAATAAAGAGCACAGGCTGCATAGCAAAGGAAACAATCTTAAAGCCAACTCATTGGGAGAGAAAACAGTAATGCACAGTTTTTGCATCATTAAAAAACCCAAAGGCGCTTTTTGGTAATACAGCAAGGGTTCTGTAAGCAGCTTGTGGAGGCTGTATGAAACAACGCTGTTTGATAAATAGGCTTCATCAATCCATAAAGAACGGTTCTGAAAAAAATAGCACAGCCTTAAAACAACTCCTATACCTAATATAAGAAATATCAGGCAGCTACTCTCTGTAAGCTTGTAGCGATGGGTGGAAAGGGCTTGCATAATATTTTAATATTTATATTTGTTGTAACTGTACCCGTTTTAAAAGCGAAAATAATTGATTACAGAAGAACAACAATTAGGAACCATCAAATTAGTGATTTTTGACGTAGACGGTACCCTGTACAATCAGCGCAAGTTACAGTTAAATATGTGCCTGTCTCTTTTAAAATATTACCTTGTTCATCCCTTAGAGATTAAAGACCTGTATATACTGTACCAATTCAGGAAAGAAAGAGAAAAACATTCCGGGTACAATAGCAACAATCTTAATGAGGAGCAATATGAATGGTGCGCCAGCAAATTACATATTCCTTTAAAGCGGGTGAAAGCGGTTATCAGCAAATGGATATATGATATGCCCCTCCAATATTTACGGAGTACAAAATATAGCGGCACTTCTGCCTTATTTGATACACTGCGCCGGCAAAACATTAAAATTGCAGTCTATTCCGATTACCCGGCAAACGATAAACTAAATGTTATGGGTCTGAAAACAGACATTTCCGTTTCTTCAACCGATGCGGAGATCAATAGCTTTAAACCCTCTCCCCGGGCCGTATACTTTGTTTGTAAAGAACTTAACATTGCCAAAGAAGCCTGCCTTTTTATAGGAGACAGAGATAGCAGGGATGGCCAGTGTGCAAGAAATGCAGGCATCCGTTACATAGTTCTGCCATCAAAAAATAAAGACAAAGAAAAATTATTTGTATTTTTAGCCCATGCTTTTGAAATGGAAAACAGGGTTAATTAATTCAGCTTCTCATGTCAGCAACCGAAATACACATATCTGAAAAAAAAGATATGTCACATACTTCTAAACCTGCCATTTTTAAAGATTATGTCAGAATAGCGCGGCCGGATAACTGGGTGAAGAACGTCTTTATGGCGCCCGGTATATTATTTGCATTTGCTTATTTTACAACACCCCTTACTGTTGAGCTGGGTTTAAAAATTATCATAGGCTTTTTGTCTACCTGCCTAATTGCCTCCGCTAACTATGTTATAAACGAATATCTTGATATTGAGTTTGACAAATTTCATCCTGTTAAAAAAAACCGTTCTTTAATTCAAAAAACAGTTAAGCCGCAAATTATTTATGCCGAATATGCATTATTGGCTGCTTTAGGT
The DNA here is from genome assembly GCA_035326385.1 of Niabella sp. Classification (GTDB taxonomy): domain Bacteria; phylum Bacteroidota; class Bacteroidia; order Chitinophagales; family Chitinophagaceae; genus Niabella. The sequence continues at coordinate 396 of DAOLFI010000313.1, read as the reverse complement.
TTGGGCATAGCTTATACTATATCTATTAAGTTTTTTAGTATGGCGCTGTTGCTGCTTATAATGGGTGTTGTTTATAATGTAAGACCCTTAAGAAGCAAAGAAAGGGCTTATCTTGATGTACTTACCGAGTCAATCAATAACCCCATCAGATTTACCCTGGGCTGGTTTTTAATAAGTCCCTCACTGGGAGTGCCGGATAGCAGGTGGGACCTTAACTGGATCAATACTTTTCCTCCTATCAGTATTATAATAGCCTACTGGATGGGAGGAGCCTTTTTAATGGCCACTAAACGGTTTGCAGAATATCGCCTTATCAATGATCCTGTTCTTGCAGGACAATACCGCCGCTCTTTTAAATTTTACACTGAGAACAGCCTGCTGATCTCTATGTTCTTT
>DAOLFI010000312.1:0-4886 GCA_035326385.1 Niabella sp. | reverse complement strand
TTGTTTACTGGCTTTGCGCAGGTATTACCGCTTATAGAAAAGGCTTTGCCCCTGCTATTTTTTACATTATTGGTTTTGGCGCTCTGGTATTTTTGAGCGTTGTTTTTGAGTTAAAAATGAGGGGGTGGCTGGAGGAAAGCTATTGGACAGATTCATCATTATTTATTGGTGTTGCCCTGGAAGCTATCGTTTTATCCTTTGCACTGGCCAGTAAGATCAATTTTTATAAAAAAGAAAAAGAACGGCTGCAGGAGCAGGCTTACCAGCAGGCTATCCATTTCTCCAGGGAACTGATACAGACGCAGGAAGCTGAAAGAAAACGGATCGCATCGGAACTGCATGACAGCCTGGGGCAAAAACTGGTGCTGATAAAAAATAAGATCCTTAAAGCAGCATTGCCCGGCGCTGTAGCACAACAGGATGATTCCCTGCCGGGAAATGTAGCCGAAGCCATCCAGGAAATAAGGAGCATTTCCTACGGGCTCAGGCCTTACCAGATAGACCTGCTGGGGCTCACCAGCTCTGTTAATAGCCTTGCAGAAGAGAGCTTTGACGCAGCGGGTATTGATTTTACAACAACTATTGACAATATTGACGGAATATTTGACAATGATGACAGTATTAACATTTATCGTATCGTACAGGAATGTATCAATAATATTATCAAGCATTCTACAGCAAGCCATGCAGATATTTCCATAAAACGATCCGGGGCAGAAATCACGATTACTATTAAAGATAATGGCTCCGGGTTTGACACCGGTAAAAATTATTCCGGGTTTGGATTAAAAGGTATTAAAGAACGATTACATATACTGAAAGGAACTGTTACTATTAAAACCCTGCCTCTGTTGGGGACCTCATTTCAGTTTCATATTCCCGTATCAAACCACCACACATGAACACAGAAAAAATAAAAATACTGATAGCGGATGACCATCCTATTTTTTTAAAAGGATTGCAGGAAGTAATAGAAGATACCGGAACTATGCAGGTGGTATTTAAAGCTCATAATGGTACAGATGCCATTAATGCAGCACTCAGCAAAGATCTTGATATTGCCATCCTGGATATAGATATGCCGGGCGCCAACGGATTGCAGGTAGCCGAACAGATCCTTGCAAAAAAACCCGAAACAGCTATTATCCTGCTAACCATGCACAAAGCCAAAGATGCTTTTTTAAAAGCACTGGAAATAGGCGTATCGGGTTATGTGCTGAAAGAAAATGCAGTGGTAGACATTATCAATGCTATTGCTGCGGTAAGGAAATACCAGTCTTATATCAGCCCTGAGATGTCATCGTTCCTTTTAAAAAATAAACACCGGAGCCGCAATGATGCCGCCAGCCAATTAGAGCTGCTGACACAATCAGAAAAAAATATCCTGGAAAAAGTGTCCCAATACAAATCCACCAAAGAGATAGCGGAAGAATTATACATCAGCGAAAAAACGGTATCCAATCACCGGATGAACATCGCAAAAAAATTAAACCTCAGCGGCAAAAACAGCCTGCTGCGTTTTGCTATTGAAAATGCAGGCAGTTAGCTTATAAGCAGTACTACCTACAAAATTGAGCTGGAACACCCATTGTAACCGGGCATTGGGAAAAATAGTTTTGCTGCATAAAATACAATTATGCAATACAACAAAACAACTACCGGCCAACCCCGCTCCAGGTATTTTTTATTACTACTGCTTGGTGCATGGTGCTTATTACTTTTCAGCACATCATGCAAAAAGAGCAGCATCGGTGAGGAAAGTCCTGATATACCTCACCAACCACTGCAATTATCTCATGGTAAACCTACAGGAGAAATCAGCACTGCACAGATAGGAGCAGAAGGTGGCTCCCTGATCAGCAAAGACGGTACCATCAAAATAGAAGTTCCTGCCGGCGCTATTGATGCGGCCACAGCGTTTAGCATACAGGAAGTAGAAAATGTACTGAAGAACAAAGCGAAAGCATTTAGGCTGCTGCCTGAAAACGTGAACTTTAAAAAGCCGGTTACCCTTACCTATAACTATGGAGAAATAGCCATGGACGGTGTAAATCCCGATTTTCTCTTCCTGGCTTTCCAGGATAAGGACGGCTATTTCTATTCGGCCAATAAAACCCGCGGCAACCGTCAGAACCAAACCTTGACAGTACAGACCACCCACTTCAGCGACTGGACCTTCTATTCGCAGTATGACCTGTATTTGCCTGGAAATAAGCTGTCAAACGGGGAGATACGCCTGGGGGAGGGAGAAGAAGGAACTCTTGAACTAAGGGCCACCCCGCTGGACAAATACGATGGGGACTATGCGCAAATACAATTGCCCGAATTGTCTTCCGGTAACTATATTCAAAGGGCCGTCTGGGATTATGCCCCTAAAAAAGGAGTAATGAACTCCAACCCGGCCCATGGAGCGGTTGTTTACAAAGCGCCTGCAAAAGTAACGGCTGTAGAAAGGGTTTACATCAATGTTACCATCAATGGAAAGCTGGGAAAAGATAACCTGGGTAATGATGTGCAGCAAATGCAGATAAGGCAGCCGATCGCTATTTATCCCGAAGGGTATTTTATCCTGGCTGAAGATGGCGTGGAAATGTCAGCCTATAATTTTTCAGGGGAGTACATACCCTTGTACGGCTCCCAATTAGTAGCCTTTTTTCCTAACGGTTATTCGTTAGGCATATACACTTACGGACCCGCTACAGGAAGCTTTCCTTACAATATGCATGGTACACCCGGAGCCGCAACCATAGAGCTTACACAAAACGGGAAAGACGGGATGATCGTGTTTCGCCCTAAGGAATGTGATGGTAAAGACCCGGACCCCTATTTCTCCCCAGGGGCAGTTATCCTTAAATCCGTAGCGCTGAAAAAAGGGGAATATTTTGAAGGTGAATTTTCGGTAACGCTTTTTGGATATGAATGGTGCCAGAAATCAAGAGCCAAAAACCTGTCCGGGAAATTCAGGTTCAGGAAAACAGTGGATTAACAGGGTTAAAAAAAAACAAATTAAAAAGATCATGAAAAACAAATATACACTGTCCGGATTATTGTTGCTGATCGCTTTCAACTATCCAGCCATGGCTCAAATAGCAGATTCTATCCGCTTTCATATAGATACATGTCTTTTTATCTTACAACAAAATTCATTGTATGCAGACAGGGTGAACTGGCAGGACGTAGAACAAAAAGTTTTTGCCGAAGCAGGCCAGGCCAAAACAAAAGCCGAAACCTTTGAAGCCCTGAAAATAGCTTTTGATGCGCTCGGCGACAAGCACGCTGCCTATTATCAGTATGATGATTATTACAAGCTTGACAATGCTGAATTAATGAGCCGTTATTCCGATTCGATTAAAGCAGCCTGGAAACGCGGTCCGCATGTTGACACTGAAATTATCAACGGCGTGGCGTATATCTCTGTTCCTTTTATGGGTGCGAACAAGCAGGAGCAAATCGACAGCTATGCCAACTGGATTTATAATGAAGTAGCAAAACTCCAAAAGCAAAAACCCAAAGGCTGGATTATCGACCTGCGCCTGAATGGCGGCGGCAATATACGTCCTATGCTTGCTGGCCTGGCTCCGTTTTTCAGAGATGGCGTTGTAAGTTATTACATTAACAAAAAAGGAGAGGCCGGTGACAAATCGGTTTTCAGTAAAGGGAACTTCCTGATATATGATCTTATACAAGCCAGAATCAAAAACAAAATCAATAGTTTTCCAAATGCAAAAGTGGCGGTGCTGATCGGTCCGGGAACAGCAAGCTCAGGCGAAATAACGGCTGCGGTTTTAAGCAAACGTCCCAATACAATTCTTTTAGGCAACAACACGGCAGGTTTGGCAAATGCCACCAACGGATTTGTATTTAACAATAACAACAACTACTTCCTTATTTCAGCAGCTCAGATTGCCGACCGGAATAAAAAAGCATTTCCGGAAACCATTAAGCCTGATTTTTATGTAGAAGGTAATGAATCCTTTAACGATATTCCTAACGATCCGGCGGTAAAGAAAGCCATAATGTGGCTAATCCGGAAACAATCAAATAAATAATACACAAAACACTTACATCTCTAAAACACCTTTTTTAAAATGAAACAATTAACAACCATGATCCCTTTCTTATTAACTATGTTATTCATTTCCTGCATCAAGGAAAACAATCTGCCCAATACCACCGACCCGGATGAGCCTGCAGCAAAAGCATATACCATTAGCGGTACTGTAAAAGATGCTGCGGATAATCCCGTTAAAAGCGCCAGGATAAGAGTGGAAAACCCCAACGGTAATAATATCCATTATACTACCACCAGTAATGAGGCCGGCAAATACAGCATAACGGTAAGCGCCATTGGCGGGTATAAAATGTATGCATGGAGAGAAGCCATGTTTGAAAATGATACTTACCAGGTAAGATTGGGTATGGAAAAAGAAACAGACTACGATGCATTCAGTGTACCGGCAAATGGCGTAACAAAAAATTTTGTATGGAAACTAAGCGGCCGTATCCCTGACCGGGTAGTAAGCAAGGAAAATGGAACCGGTTATTTTGGTGGCACCATAAAATTCATTAATTACAATTCCATTACGGACCAGATAGCGGCAGGTACAGAAATTACCATCAGGCTTACGCCGGTACCCAATGCAAAATTTCTTGATGGCACACCTGCTGCCGGTAAGATTGTTGAGAAAAAGTTTACCATTAAAGACGGTGTGGGCCAGGCATACTATATCAATGATGTTCCCGCAACAAGATACAGGATTACAGCTTCAGGCTTGCTGAATGGTGTGACAAAAACTGTTGATATCGGCAGTGGAAATCCTGATGAGTTTACCTTAAGTGCAGAATATTATTTCAAATCTGAAGGAGGCTCCGGCTCTTACGAAAGT
>DAOLFI010000311.1:0-4887 GCA_035326385.1 Niabella sp. | reverse complement strand
CCAGGCGGTTCATTTTCATCTGCAGCTGCACCTGCTCGTTCACTACCTGTTGTTTGGCGCGCTTTTCTACCTCGTAAAAATTATCTTCCCTGCTGCGCGATTTGGTGGTACGGGCTTTAGGTTGTTTGCGCATCCACTCCAGCTCACGGCGGTATAGGTTTTTAGCTTTATCAATACTGGCCAGCTCGTTCTCTATACGCTGCGCTTTCTTTTCAAGATAGTTTTCATAGTCGCCTTTGTGCACATATAGGTTGCTGCCTTCCATTTCCCATATTTCTTTACAAACAGCATCTAAAAAATAGCGGTCGTGCGTAACCAGCAGCAGGGTTACGTTTTCTTTGTTCAGGAAATGCTCCAGCCATTCCACCATTTCCACATCCAGGTGGTTGGTAGGCTCGTCCATGATCAGCAATACATGCTTGTGCTCAAAGCCTATGTCAATAAGGGTTTTAGCCAGCGCTACCCGCTTTTTCTGTCCGCCGCTGAGGTTTTTTACCAAAGCGTCCAGGTGATGTATATTCAGCTTGCCAAATATCTGCTTTACTTTAGCGTCGAAATCCCAGGCCTGTAATTCGTCCATGTTTACCAGTGCTTCAGCTATTTTGTCCGCATCATTACTTTCACTGGCCGATTCATATTTTTTGATCGCATTAATAACGGGATTGTTATGAAAGAACACATTGTCTGCAATAGTTCTTTCCGGATCCAGGTCGGGCTCCTGTTCAAATAAAACCACGTCCACATCCTTATTGATCCAGAGCTTACCTGTATCGGGCGTTTCTTTGCCTGCTAATATTTTTAATAAAGTAGATTTCCCGGTTCCGTTACGGGCTACCAAAGCAATTTTATCGCCTTCCTCTATATGAAAAGAAATATCTGAAAACAATGGCTGGATGCCATAACTTTTTTCTAACCCTTCTGCAGATACGTAATGCATTTATTTCAATGTGATAGTGTGATATGCCAATATGCTAAGGGGCAAAGGTACGCAGAATGCGGGTGTATGTGGTATTGCATTTTCAAAATCGCCTGGAAGACGATAAAACAGTAGGTGTGGCGAGGGCACCACGTATAGCATGGGTATTATAAAATCACCCAAAGAGGTATTGCATGATGCGGAACCTTATATTATATTTGTGTTATATTATACCGTTGAATTACCTGATACAGCTTGCTGCAATTTTTTCATAATATAAACAGAGTACCATGAAACAACTAATCACCATTACAGCTGCTATATGTTTTGCTGCGTGCGGCCAACAACCTGAAAATGCACAAACAACGAACGGGGTCTTCGATGAAAAAAAGGAACAGGATGCAATTATGAAAGTAATAGAAGGTGAAACCAGCTCTTTTTATAAGCGGGATTATGAAAGCTGGAAAAAGCATTATGCTCAAACGGCTTATGCCTTTCAGGCCTGGAATAACCATGATGGCACCGTAGATGCCAAAACGGGATGGCCGGCAGTAGATTCAGGTATCGGCAATTATATTAAAGCCAATCCTGTAGCGCCCGGAGGCAGCAGCCATCCGGAAGTGTTACGTAAAAATATTATTACAAAATTTTATGCCGATACAGTTGCTTATTTGCTTTGGGATCAATACAACAGCGTAAAGGACTCAGCCATGTTCAGCAAGGAAGTGCGGTTAATGGAAAAGCAAAACGGTGAATGGAAGATCGTGAATGTATCCGCCTTTTGGGATTACAGCAAGATGATTCCTATTGCTGATATTAAATAACTACTTCTGCAAGACTGCTCTTCTTACTAAAGGTATCACCCAATGAAACTTGAAGCCTACCGGACCCTACAGAACATTGGTGAAGGGAACCGATAAGAGAAAATTTATGTCGAACAGCTGGGTTTTCACGCGTCCGGATTTATATCGACTTCAGCAATCCACCATCCACAGGAATACTGGTGCCGGTTATATACGATGCCTGTTCCGATGCTAAAAAGGCTACCATATTTGCCAGCTCTCCGGGCCTGCCCAGTCTTTGCAGCGGAATATCAGCTTCTGCTTTTTTTGTTATCTCTTCCAGCGATATGTTTTGGCTTGCGGCCTGCAGCTCAAAAAGCTGGGTCAGCCTTTCCGTATCAAAGTTTCCAGTAAGAATGTTATTGACAGTGATATTATATCTGCCCACATCGCGTGATAATGTTTTCCCCCAGGCCACCACAGCAGCTCGTATAGTATTAGATAAGGCCAGGTTGTCTGCAGGTTCTTTTACGGTGCGGGAGGTAAGGTTAATGATGCGCCCGAAACGCTTTTCTTTCATGCTTTTCACTGCCAGCGCTGTGGTATATTGCACTGTTTGAAACAGGAGATTGAAAGCGGAGAGATAATCCGTATCGTTCTTTTCCAATACAGTTCCGGCTTTTGGACCATTAGTGTTATTTACGAGGATATCAACACTCTGGTTATTGAAGTAATCCTCCATCCTTATTTTGAAACTCCCGAAATCAGCAAAATCTACTACTATATAACTGTGTTGCTGCCCGTTGTTAGCCGGCAGTCCGGATACTACTTTTTTCAGCTTTTCTTCATTACGCGCCATAATGGTTACCGAAGCGCCGCTGGCTGCAAGCTGAGTGGCAATTGCTTTTCCAAGTCCCTGGCTGGCGCCGCCCACCAGGGCTTTCTTGTCTTTTAAAGAAATGATCATGGAAATGGAAAATTTTAAATGTAAAATGTAGAGTTTAAATTTGAAATTCAATATTCAATATGCTACATTTCTAAAGTCTACCTTCTTGTTTAAGTTTATTAAACCAGTCGTCCAGGTTCATATCCAGCGCTTTTTCGAAGGAGGCCTTCATATCTTCCGGCTGGGGATGTTTATTCTGCCAGTCTTTAAAATACTGCTGCATGGCTTTATCCACTCCTTCTTTGCCCACGCGTTTTTCTAATTCGTATAACCATATGGCTGTTTTTACATAAGAAATAAGACCATAGTCCTGGGATGTTTTAAAATCAGCCGCAGGGATGTCAATAGCTGATTGCATAGGAATCTGCTGCATAGCTCCATATAAGGCATTTTGAAACCTGTCTAACGGCAGTTTTTTAAGTTGAGGGGGGATATGGTCTCCGAGAATAGAATTACCCCTGTATTTTTCAGCCTCGTAACGGAATTGATAATAAGTATTTAGCCCTTCGTCCTGCCAGGTATGTTCCCGTTCATTGCTTCCCAGCATGCTCATAAACCAGTTATGCCCTATTTCATGCGCAATTACGGCATCCAGGTATTCTTTTTTTGCATCAGGTGCTGTAATAAGCGTGATCATCGGGTATTCCATGCCACCGCTGGAGTTATTTTTAGGGCCTTCAAATACCTGTACGGTTGGGTACCTATATTCTCCTATCCAGTTGCTGTAGGCCCTGGTAGCATCTTTTGTATAGTCTATACTATTGTTCCATATTGTTTCCGGTTTGTTTTTATAATAAGTAAATGCATCAGTAATTTTACCAGATGCCAGTCTTACTGTATCATATTGTATCACTACATTTTGTTCTGCAAACCAGGCAAAATCAGGTACATTTTCTGCAATATAAGTAAGGGTTTTCTTTGTGGCCTTGTTCTTATATAACACAGGGGTACCAGTGCGGGCCTGTGCATTGCTGGTTCCTATTTCCTTGTATTGTTTCAACTCATCAGCATTTTGTAATACACCGGTAGCGCCCACTACATAATTACCGGGTAATGTAATGTTTACTTTAAAGCTGGCGTACTCACTGTAATATTCGCCCATGCTCAAATAGGGGAATTCGTGCCATCCGTTTTTATCGTACACAGCTGGTTTAGGGTACCATTGGGTAGCCATAAACTGGCCATCGGCATAACCCGAGCGTGAGAAATAAGAAGGTAAATGAACTTTAAAGTTGGTAGCGATAGTAGCCGATTCCCCAGGGTTTAAACTTTTTGGCAGTATTACTTTAATAACATCAATATAATTAGGGTTGCTATGCGGCTCTGTTTTTGCGGCAGTTCCGTTTACTTTAAAGTTCAGTCCTTCTATATAACCGTATTTAATGCCTGAAAGATCCTCTTCTGATGTGGGATCATTCTTCAATTGCTGAAATAAGGCTGTACTGTCATTTTTATAGGCGTTGGGCCATATATGGAACCAAATAAAGTTCAGGGCATCCGGGGAATTATTTTTATAAGTAATAGTGGCTGCGCCGGTGAGCGTATTAGCTTTATCGTCAAGCGAAACATCCATCTTGTAATTTACCTCCTGCTGCCAGTATGCGTCCTGGGCAAAAGCAGTGAGGGTCAGCACAAGCATAAAGGGTACAAAAAATAATCGGATCATGTTTTATAGTTTTTTGAAAGATAATGAGAAATTTCAAAGTCGGTTAATGACATTTTTTATATTTAACACAAATATGCCGGCCTTTGCCGGGCATTCTTTTAATTATTTTTATCAGATGTTATAAAATGGCTGAGGACAGCACCCGGAAAACTAATAATTTGATAAAATTGCGAAATTTGTTATATTATTGATAATAAATTGCTTTATAATATTTTATGGGGCACTTTTGGGTGCGTGTTGATTCTTTTCGGAAGAAGGAAAAACCTTTAAAACGCCGCTGTTTTCCTGGCGAAGCTATATCTTTCAAAGATGATGCCTGTTAAGATAGTTGGTGGTTTTCTTTTTAACTCTTATCTTTTGGTGCTCATTCCGTTAAGCCTTTCCTAAGAAACGCCGCGGTATGTTTTTTTTCTTTAATTGATCATTATATTGCAGGTTTAAATTTCGATGTGATTATGAAGCAGGCCTTATTAATTGTAAATGCTTTATTGGTTATTGCAGTTTCTTACTTATTGTACAAACAGTTTACAAAAAGTTCGGAAGCCGTTATTACGGCCGGGGCCGGTTTGGCTAATAA
>DAOLFI010000310.1:0-4891 GCA_035326385.1 Niabella sp. | reverse complement strand
TTTTTTCTCCATTCTATATTTCCTGCAGCGTTTGTTTTTACTACCCAGCAGTCATTAAAAAAAACTCCGTTACCACCACTAATATCGCCATCCGCAGAATTGGTATAACCGGCTGTAATGTAGCCACCATCGCTTGTTTGCCGGATGCAGGTAGCATAGTCATATCCTGAGCCTCCGTAGTTTTTCTGCCATTGAATATCAGGCGCCTGCCCTATAACAGCGGATATAAATCCCTGCAATAGCATAAACATTGATAAAAAAAATAATTTCATGTGTATATTCTTTATTGTTTTTAATGGTCACATGGAATGCCTGAATAATCATTCTCAATAGGTGTGAAATCACTCATAGGCATTTCATGTGATAGTTTTTCGTGTTTTGAAACGAGAATGTCATGGCAGGAATATAGGTACCATACTGTTTTTATCGGCCGTAGTGCCATCGCCTAATTGCCCGTTGTTGTTCCACCCGCAAGCCCATAAGGTATTATCCATTTTAACTGCCAGCGTATGAAAATCGCCTGCGCTGATGGATTTGATGTCGCCTGTAATTTTTACCGGAGTGGCTACGTTGGCATTAGCGCCGTTACCGAATTGCCCGGACGAGTTACGTCCAAATGCCCACAGGGTATTATCCGTTTTAAGTATCATCGTATGATTGTGGCCTGCGCTTACTGCCCTTACTCCATCGGTTATTTTCACTAACTGGTTCCTGTCATTGGTAGTACCATCGCCCAATTGCCCGAAATAATTCAAACCGCAGGCCCAAAGGGTGTTATCGGTTTTTATAATCAGGGTGTGATGGGCGCCGGCATCTATCGCTTTCACACTGTCTGCTATTTTCACTAACCGGCCACTGACGTCGTTAGCGCCATTGCCCAATTGCCCGAAATTATTATGGCCGCAGGCCCAGAGGCTGTTGTCGTTTTTTAGCACCAGCGAATGCGAATAACCGGCGCTGACAAATTTTACACCCTCCGTTATTTTAACAAAAACGTTCTTCATCTCAAAACTGGCATCGCCTAATTGCCCGTAATCATTGGCCCCGCAGGCCCATAAGGAATTATCAGATCGCACAATCAGTGTATGCCTTCCGCCCGCACTTACGGATTGCACGCCCTCCGCTACCTGCACGAGCTTGTTTTTATCGGTATCTGTACCATCGCCCAACGCCCCGTACATGTTCCACCCGCAAGCCCACAGGGTATTATCCGCTTTAAGCACCATTGTATGTAAAGTTCCCGCGGTTACAGACAAAACATTATCCGTTATTTTCGTTAACCGGTTTTTATTGGTATGGGTGCCATCGCCCAACTGGCCGGCTTCATTGAACCCCGTAGCCCAAAGGGTTTTCCCGGTATCTATCACCATTGTATGACTACTACCTGCGCTTATCTGTATTTCACGCGCCGGCAAGCTTTCATCTTGTTTTTTAACGTTGTCCTTTGTACAGGATGTGATACATACAGTGATGAGGCACAATCCCGGAAAGGCATGAATGAAACTTTTCATGTGGTAATGTTTTACTGACTTTTTATCACGCTTAATTACCTGCCAAAAGTAGCGTTGCCCGTATCTTATGCCTATCCTGTAAAAAGAGGATATTTACCTGCTGTTCATCACTCATTTAAGCGATGCCCCAGGTGTTTTGATGATGTGTGGTATATTTATAGAAACCAGAATCAAAAAAATCCTGTAAAAAGGGGATAAAGCCCCGGCATTAAAACATATTTATTTGTAAGATGAACATTACCCGGTTTTTTTTACTTCATCATAAATGGATAACCTGTCTTCTTTTTTTGGTATGTTGCAATTTTTGCCAGGCGCAAACAAAGAAGCCGGACAGCTTGCTGCGCCTGCTATCCAAAGCCTCTGAAGACACGTCCAGGGTAAATCTTTATATCGAACTTGGCAACCAATATGAGTTTGACAATCCCAATATGGCTGCCCGATATTATTTAAAGGCAAGGGATTTAAGCGAAAAGCTGAATTACAAGCGGGGATTAATAAAGTTTGCCGCCAATTATACCGCTGTGCTGAACCAACTCGGAAAATTGGATAGCGCTTTAATGCTCAATAAACAGGCGCTGGCGCTGAGCCTCGAAATAAAAGACAAAATATGGATAGGAAAAACCAGCGCCAACCTGGGCAATAATTTTACCAATCTGGGAAGTTACGACAGCGCCGTGTACCATTACGAAACGGCCATCAGGTACTTTGAACAAACAGGCGACACAGTGATGGTAGCGCGTGTGTATGACCTGATTCAAAATCCGTATGCCCGCCTGCGTCAGCACGACAAAGCGCTCCAATATGGCAAGAAAGCGCTTTCTGTATTACGCCATACCGATGACCCTGTAGCACTGTGTAATGTGCTGATCAATGTAGGTAGTCAATACGCGGCCATGAAGCAATTTGACGAAGCCTTGCCTCATTTCAAAGAGGCGCTGACCATTGCCCAGGACCACAACTACAAAGCGGCAGAGCTCACCTGCTACCTGAACATAGGCAATATACATTTGCAAAGGCTGGATGCGGATGGCATGAAGCCCTTTTTTGAAAAGGCCTTAATCATCAGCCGGGAAACAGAAAATATGGAAAGCGAGGCCATTGCCATTATGGGGATGGCATATTATCATCTTTTTAGAAGAAACGAAAAGGAAGCCTACAAGCACATTCTTGCGGCAACAGCCCTTACAGAGAAAGGTGGTTTTCCCCATCAGCACATAAAAAACCTGGAAACCATGGCCAGCATTCTCTTTGCCCTCGGCAGGTATGAAGAAGCAGAGAATACGCTTACAAAGTCAACCGAACTGAACAATACAATCATCGGCGATGATGTGCAACAGGCTACAACACTATTGGCAAAACAATTTGAAACCGAAAAAAAGGAAGCACAGATAAAATTACAGGAAGCCAGTATCCGTCAAAAAAACACACTTAATTATATTTTAATCGGCAGCGCTCTCGCGCTTATTATCATATTAATATTGGGCTATCGCAATTATCGCCATAAACAAAAGTTGCAACAGGCAAAAATAGACGAACTGGAAACAGAAAAACAACTTACCGCTACAGAAGCTGTCCTGAAAGGTGAAGAGCAGGAACGAACCCGGCTGGCAAAAGACCTGCACGATGGCCTGGGTGGGATGCTTAGCGGCATTAAACACTCATTTCAGCATATGAAAGGAAACCTTATTATGACGCCTGACAATATACAGACTTTTGAGCGCAGTATGGATATGCTGGACAGCTCTATCAGGGAAATGCGACGTGTAGCACACAATATGATGCCTGAAGCATTAGTGAAGTTCGGCCTGGACGCGGCTTTAAAAGACTTTTGCAATGATATTAATTTATCAGGCGCTTTATCGGTCAGCTATCAATCCATAGGACTGGACAAGCAAAAAATAAATGATACAGTGGCCATTACCGTATTCCGCATTGTGCAGGAGCTACTGAATAATATCCTGAAACATGCTGCCGCCGCTACGGCAATAGTGCAGGTTGCATTGAATAATGATATACTGTCTGTAACAGCTGAGGATGACGGCAAAGGGTTTAACATTTCAAAACTCAGTGCAAAAAAAGGCATGGGCTGGAACAATATTCAAAACAGGGTAGATTTACTGAAAGGTAAAATTGATATCAGCTCATCAGCAGAAGGAACCTCCGTATTAATTGAATTGCCTCAATAACCGGAATAAAATATTTGTATATTCAAAATAGAAAATGAATATGCCACGCAGCTTCCGGACCTGACAATGGAGAAGTGTATAGCTAATCAATACGCTTTTTGCCCATACTTATCATCAGGAGACGAAGGATATTAAGTGTGCAGTGAAGGCACTTTGCACAGCTTTATCTGATATCTCGAATTGGGCACTATTCGCTGCGCATTGCAAACACCACATAGTTAAGTGAAATATATTATCTTCAGGAAAAGTTTGTACCAGTATCCATAACTAAAATAGCGCAGGATATATTATAAACGTTTGCTAATGCCTGTTAAAAAATAAGTTTGCAGTTATTATATGAAAAATAAAGTATCTAACGGGATAAAGGTTTTGATTGCTGACGATCAGCAGATCATTATTGACGGCTTATGCTCGTTGCTTACAGATGCTCCGGAAATTGATATTGCCGGCGGATGCAGCAATCCCTTGCTGTTAATAGACATGGTAGAAGAGCACAAGCCTGATGTTATTTTAATGGACCTGAATATGCCCGCCAAAGACGGTATAGAATGTATAAAAGAGATCCTGGAAAGTTATCCGGAACAAAAAATACTGATGCTGACGGGGTATGATGATATTGCATTAATACGTGAAGCGCTTAAGCAGGGCGCTACAGGTTATGTGCTCAAAAATATTGGCAAGGAAGAACTGATAGCCGCTGTAAAAACAGTGGCCACTGGTGCTAAATTTTTAGATCAGCAGGTTCAGGATAAAATCATCCAGTCCTTTACCGATGAGGCACAGCCGGGAAAAATGGATGCCTCATCAGCCTCTAATATGCAGGGCCTGCTGTCCAAGCGGGAACAGGAAGTGCTCAAAATGATCGCAGAAGGGAAAAAAAGCGCTGAGATAGCTACCCTACTCTTTATCAGCACCAATACAGTAGATACACACAGGAAAAACATACTGGCCAAATGCGAAGTAAAAAATACAGCTGAGCTTATTTCTTTTGCAAATAAAAATGGACTAATTTAAACCGGTTACCGGTAAAAAAACAGATATGAAAGTGCCGTTCTGGGGAGCTGCATCAATAGACAGAGTCCCGTTCAGTATTTGCACCCTTGACTCCACACTGGTTAAGCCTATACCGTTTTTCACTTCGCGGGTGTCAAATCCTTTACCATCATCTTCAACAGAGATCATTAAGGAGTCGCT
>DAOLFI010000309.1:0-4901 GCA_035326385.1 Niabella sp. | reverse complement strand
AAGAAAAATTGATATCAACCGGGGTAAAAAAAGGAATATCAGAAAAGCTGAAAGTACCGTCTTCCCCTGTTATATGATAACTCATTAATGTAGAATCTGACTTTTTATACATTGTAATAGTTACAGATTGCAACGCATAATCATCGGCAGAATCTTTCACTACACCGGTAACTGCGCCCTTATTATAGCGTATCGTATCCTTTTGGGCAAATAATAACGATGGTATTATTGCAACGAGCACAGCAATAAGTATCCGCATCATCCAATTTTATTTTTAAGTTTTAGCTGAATGATAACCGGATTATCAGTACGGGTACCTTTTTCGAAATATTGTTTTATCACAGGCTTATATTCGGGGTTTCTTATCTGGCTATTATCTTTAGACTGGAACATAGCAGAAGAGGAAGCGCTGCTGTACAGATGATTTTCATCTGCATATTGAATACCGCTCTGCAACAGGGGCAAATAAGCATTTGTGCTGTCTGTATTTATTTTACCGGTACTATAAAAACGGTTAGTAGTTTCATCAAACATAAAATTCCGCTCTCTCGGACTCTTGTTATAATCAAGCGAAAAGAACAGGTAATGCTGCACCCTGTACACATTGCTGATTTTCCATACAAGACTTCCGTTTTGCGAACGGTACAGATCCAGGTCATTTTTAGAACGAAAAGGATGCGTAAAGAAAGCCTTTGGCAAAGAATTCTCAAGAGGCAATATCAACGTGTACAGCAAAGACATACTGTCCTTTGTTAACTGGTAAATGCTATAATGATAAGGCCTGGTAAACAGCAGGTGCTCCCTGTCATTAGTTGGGAAAAAGTTTACCTGTTCCGGCTTATAGTAAAAGACCTCGTTTCTTTTATTATAGGGAAAATCTTCACGGATATTTTTTTCACCATCATATACTTTCAGTTCATAGCCGGTATTATCAATAAATTTCCTGTTGGCAAAAATGTAGCTATAAGCCCACTGGTCCTTAAAGATAACAGGTGACACCAGTGCAAGACTGAAGTCTTTTAAGCGCTGTATTTTTTCTTTATGAATATCAGACAGATCATAATAAGCAGACCATGTGAACCTTGCAAAAGATTTATTGGTAGGGTCTTCCATCATCTTCTCCACTTCTGCAGGTGAGAAGCTGAAGTTTTTATTACTGCCTGAAATAAACAGGGCATTTTTGCTTTTGTCTAACTGAATGGTTTTGATAGTGCAATTGGGTGGCCGGTATTTCTTTATAAACTTCCCTTTTTTATCAAAGAAATAAATAAAGTTGGTATCAGCATCCCAAATGATAAAGTAGTCATCAGATACAACGAGCTGTCTGATCCTTCCAAACAGGCTTTTCTTTGTTGTTTGTAATGGTATATAGTTTATTTCCTCAAATATCTTTGACGCAGGGGCACCTGTAGCAAAGGAAGGCTGAAAATACAGATCACGGGTATTTTGACCCGAAGCAGTATAATAAACGATAAAGCAAAAAATCGCTATCCATTTTCTCATAAAGCTTTGACGCCTTAACAAAGCTTTTCCTGCAAAAATTTTAGAATTTTTCTACGCATACGCCATAAAATATTGAAGACCCGCTGTAAAAACAGCAGGTCTTTAAATGATTGCCAAAATTTATAAGAGAACTATTAAACTTTTTAAGATTTTATAAGTCTGTTATTGTTTGCCATTGAATGAATAACTAAGTGTGACGCCATAAGTACGCGGATCGCCCAGTACACCGGCATAATGGCCGGCATTACCCCCTGCCGGTAATAGCTGTTCATAATAATCCTTATTTAAAAGATTGCGGCCCCATATAAATGCAGAGAATCCTTTTGTTGCTTTAAAACCAAGCCTTGCATTCAGCAATCCGTAACCGGGAACATTCAGGTAAGCCGATGGTGAAGGGCTTGATGAAAAACCGGAACGGGCAAAAAAGTCAGTACCTATAAAGAACCTGTTGGCGCGGCCAAACAGGGATGATGGGGTGGAATATTCACCGCCCAAAGAGCCCGACCACTTTGAAACACCAGGCAGCGAACCACCTGAAATATCTTTAAACGCTACCTGAACACCTTCAGAGTTAGTAGCCCCGGTTTCTTCTAAAGGCAAAGGCGCATTGGTAAATTTTACATAAGTGCCTTCGGTGTAGCTAACTGCACCATAAAAATTAAAGTGATAGTTTAACCTGTAGGAAGCATCGGCTTCAATCCCTTTTACCCTTACCTTATCGGCATTAGCTATATAACCCCTGTTCACGCCCAGCTCCGGCGATTGTACGTTAGTCTGATAGTCTTTGATATCAGAATTATAAGCCGCTATATTGAAAGTAAGATCTTCGGTTAAAGTTGTTTTTATACCCAGCTCATAGTGCCTGGTATATTCGGGTCTTATTACTGCCAGATCGGTTGCCGGTTGCCCGTTTACCGTAGGCAGGCCTGCCACATTTACACCCACAGGCTTATAGCTTGTAGAAAAAGTACCATACGCATTGAGTTTCCTGGAAGGGCGATAGGCAAGCGTTACCTGATAAGTGGCATTTCTTTCATAAGCATCCGCATCATAATACTGGCTGCTATACACACCATTTTTTAATGCTAACAGTGCTGCATCAGTTGTTTCCAAACCTCCGTAAGCCGTACGGTTATATACCACTACTTTTTCGTCGTAGTTGAGCCTTATGCCCGGCTGTATATGAAAATGATTAGCAAACTCCCAGTCCACATTGGCAAATACTGCCGCACTTTTTGATCTGATAGATGAGTTGGTACGAATACCGTATCCTTCAAACAAACCGGGTGTTTTCCATAACGCGCTGTTAGAGCTTTGTGAAAAACGCCATTGGTCTCTGCCAGACTCTTCAGTTCCCGTAACCTTTACCTCCTGACCAAGGTAGAATATACCAATCACACCGCTCAGCTTATCGGTAATATCACCGGCATATCTTATTTCCTGTGAAATGCTCTTATGCTTTGCAGGATTCTGCGATTTTGACAAAGCCTGGAGACCGGTAAAGTCCCTGTCGTTGGAAGGTTCCCACACCCAGTAGCGCCATGCAGTAGTAGCGGTAAGCGTACCCTGACCTAATTTACTGTCTACATTAAGGGAAGCACCGCCAATTTCGTTTCCTGAATTCCAGGGAGTATCGTGGTCTATAACACGTAAAAATGCATCAGGCTTGCCTGTTTTGGAATTAATATTGGGCAGGGTATAGTTCAAATCAGAAATAATAGCGTTGAACTGCCGGTATGCCGCCCTTTGAGTGGTCACCACCCCGGCTACTACCTGTGCATATCCATCAGGCTGTTGCTTATTATACTCCCCGGCCAGGGTAACCGCTGTGTTGTCAGACACATTATATAAAAACTGGCCGCGCAAACCCATATTATTAATATCGTTGGTGTATTTATCGGTACGGATATTTTTTATTACACCATCACGCTGCGTTCCTGAAAAAGATATGCGGGCCGCTAATTTTTCTGTAAGGGGTCCTGTTACAGAAGCTTTGGCTTGTATAAAACCATAGTTACCATAGCTTACTTCCAGGTTACCTCCTGGTACAAAACTGGGTTTGCGCGTGGCGATATTAATAGCACCTGCAGTAGTATTTTTACCAAACAGGGTACCCTGCGGACCTCTTAACACCTCTATTCTTTCCACATCAATAAAATCGAGCGTTGCAACGGCTGGCCTTGCATAGTACACGCCATCTACATAATAACCCACGCCGGGATCAAGACCATCATTGGTAAGTCCAAATGGCGAGCCCAGACCACGTATGTTCACTCCCGTGTTCCTTGGATTAGACGTATACATTTGCAGGGAAGGCACAAACTCCTTCACACGGGTAACATTGAAAGCTCCTGATTCTTCAATTTGCTTACCCCCTACTACTGATACGGCAATAGGTACATCCTGCGATAGCTCCCTTCTTCTTCTTGAAGTAATAATAACGGTATCGGTTTGATATAAGATCTGCAACCTTATAATAAGCGTATCATCTAAAGATCGCACGGCAATATTCCTTGGGGCATAATTTACCGAGGAGGCTGTAATAGAAAAAGGTATTTTAGGAACCGGCGACAAAGTAAAAAAGCCCGAAGCATCGGTAGACACTCCCTGTGTGGTACCCCTTATGATAATGCTGGCTCCGGACAAAGGTTCGTTACTTTCATTTACCACACGGCCTGTAAGCTGTGCATATATAAATGCAGGAAGCAGGTTAAGCGTGAGCAGTATGAGTATTTGCTGATATTGGGTTCTCTTATTCATTGTTCAGAATTTTAGTAAGATGTAATTGATAAAAATTTTGGCTTAAAAGGCAATAGGGGCTCTTCATTAGTCTATTAAATCAATAGACTAATAGTTCAAAAAAAAGTCCTTGAATTAATTATGTCATGCAGAGCCGCATGAGCAGTAGGTGTTACAACAACAACACGAACAGTAATGATTTTTTGTGTGCATAAATTTTAAAATGAGATGGCAAATATAGAAGAAAGTAATTAGTCTACAAAATTAGTGGAATAATAAATTTTACTGCTATATTTAATCTATGTACAATAACGTAAGATGTGAATGTTCTAAACATCGTACAGTGACAAAACGCGGGCCTTATAGTTATTAAAAGCAGTTTTAAAAATCACCAATACATATAATTGAATAACATTGGCAATGTTTACTCCTGTCTTTCGGATTGGATTGATAAAAAGATGGAATAGCGATGGTTGGTTAAATAGAAAGGTAGTCCCCTCTCCAAAGGAATTTCCCTGGGAGTCCTCCGGACCTTCGGACCGGCCTGCAGCTACTTGACCCAGTGGCAATGTTATTTAGTTAGTGAAGAATTTCCCGAAAATAAGGAACTCAATAACTAACATAAGCAGTTTCGAATCGTACATCCTGATCATTAATTT
>DAOLFI010000308.1:0-4907 GCA_035326385.1 Niabella sp. | reverse complement strand
CGGTTCGGCATATACTTCAGGATCGGCAGTCAGGTGCTGTGCAATACCATCAGCCAAAGCGGCAATTTCTTCGCGTCCGGTAGCCCTCAGGTAACGGCTCATACTATCATCATACCCAAAAGTAGACGTGGTAGCCCCAATCTCAGCACCCATATTACAGATAGTGCCTTTACCGGTACAGCTCATAGATACAGCACCCTCTCCAAAATACTCTACAATACAACCCGTACCTCCTTTTACAGTTAAGATACCGGCAACTTTTAAGATCACATCTTTAGGAGCAGTCCACCCATTCAGCTTACCGGTAAGCTTAACACCAATCAGCTTGGGCATTTTAAGCTCCCAGGGCAAGCCGGCCATCACATCACAGGCATCCGCACCACCCACACCAATAGCTACCATACCCAAACCACCTGCATTTACGGTGTGACTGTCCGTACCTATCATCATCCCGCCGGGAAAAGCATAATTTTCCAGTACTACCTGGTGAATAATACCGGCTCCAGGCTTCCAGAACCCTATCTCATATTTGTTAGATACGGATGCCAGGAAATCATACACTTCCTTACTTTCCTGGTTGGCATGTTTTAAATCTTCTTCGGCACCCGTTTCAGCCATAATAAGGTGATCGCAATGCACTGTTGAAGGCACTGCCACTTTATCACGGCCGGCTTGCATAAATTGTAACAAAGCCATCTGCGCGGTGGCATCCTGCATAGCTACACGGTCCGGTGCAAAATCCACATAGTCAACCCCACGTTCATAAGCCCTGGTGGCAGGATTTGTAAGGTGGGCATATAATATTTTTTCGGTAAAAGTTAAAGGACGGCCTATTAATTTACGTGCCTCATTTACTTTTTGTTCAAATCCGGAATAGGTTTTCTTAATCAGATCAAGATCAAATGCCATAGCTTCTAACTTTTTTTGTAGTAAAAGATTAATAAAAACTAAATCAGTTCATATATAGTAGCTTACAAAAACAGAACGTCTAATTGGTAACGATTTAGTTATGGTGCTCAATTCCTTCCTTTGCCCATATTTTCCTTGTAAATCTATCTCAAAGATATAAGAAAAAAACGACTAAGCTCTGCAATTATATCTTAATGAGTTCATTTACAAGCTCAATAGAAGATATTTTGGTGATAAGCTATTTAATCGATTGGTCATTGCAAATATAACTGGCAAATAAGCGGATAATCAGTAAATTTAATAAGCGTTACAATAGTTGAATGCCTATCTATTGACTACTTTCATTATTCTGATTTTATTATATTGCTGTAAAAAAATTGGAATTAGGTTGTATAAAAGATTTGCTATTGAAATAGAAAACCCAAAAAGAAAATGTCCATTAAAAAATCCATAAATGCTCGTCAATAGAAAAAAGATTAGACAGATCCAATGGTAGCGTTCATACATGGCAATTGTTTTTAAATATTTCCTTGCCTGAGCTTTGTCTTTAATTGAGGTACCTCCGAGTGCCTTTGAATGGGAATTGACAATATCTCCATTTTGAACAAATTTTCTAATGAATTTGATCCCATATTTTTCATAAACCTTTTTGTTTGCACTTAAAGTAAACTTATTTAATATCTTCTCTGGAAGAGCCCCAAAAAGTAACGCTACGCCAAGAAATACATAAAAGTTAATATTGTCTATTCCTTTTTGAAACCAAAACCAAAACACAGGCGTAAAACAGAGTGCCGTCCAGAAAAAATTTATAATCTGATTTAGAATATCTCGTTTATATAGTTTTTCCGTATTTCGCATAATTTTTATTGACCGGGTTTTGCTGTTTCCCTGATTTCCACACTTGTGTTTTGGCCATTTAGTATTGGACATCTTTTAGCGATTTTAGTTGCTTCATCTAGGTTTTCAGCCAAAATAATTATATAGCCTGCAACAGATACATCATCAGCACTATAAGGCTGTTGAATAACTCTGTTATTGGGTTTCAATACTCTTCCTTCTTTTGAAAAGTGATTTCCACCATCGGCAAGCATACCTTTCGCTGTGATACCGTTGATCCACACCATCCACTGTTTCATGTAAATTTCCATTTGCTCTTTGGAAGGCTGCGCTTCTTCGCTCTTTATGTCCATTCGGAACAATAAAACAAATTCTTTCATATTATTGATTTTTTAATGATATTGATTTTTTATTAAGCCATTTGGTTAACATAATTCCCATAAATGTCATTTTCATTAACCAGTCGCCAGCATGAACAGCGCCTAACTGCCATTGCATGTGATCCCATAAAATTGCGCCCACCATTCCAACCGCATGGAAGGAAATCCACAATAGAAAAACCAGTTTTAATGTGTTTTTATATTGCGCTAACTCTAATAACAGAATTAATTCTGCCAATACGTATGCAACAATCAATTCTCTTAACGGAGCAAAAGCCATCGTCCATTTGGGTATTTCGGGGTTCGGCGGGTTTCGGTAAGTCTCCCATACTTCACCGAAAACTATTGGGCTGTACCAAATTCCACTAAGGATAAATGCTATCAGTCCTGTTGCGATTATTATCCAATAATTGTGTTGTGTAACTTTCTTCATTGCATTGTATTTTGTAAATACAAAAATGCTTAGTCCCACCCGTATTTCTATTGACATAGGTCAAAATCGTTCTATTTTGATTTAAGCCTACTTAAGGTCTCTTCTCGGATATCCAGATAAGATGCCAATATTTTGTTGGATACCTGTTGAATTAAAGCACGATTTTCATCCAAAATAATTTCATATCGTTGCTTGGCAGTTAGAGTTACTCTTTGCGCAATTTCCCGGTTTTGAAACGAATAAGCCATTTCCAAAATTCGCTGATAAAAATTTCTCCAATTATCCATTTGACTATTCAGACGATAAAACTCCGCATGACTGATGGCTAAGAGCTCGGTATCTTCAAGTGCTTCTATCATTTCTATCGTGGGCTTTTGAGAAATGAAACTTGTTAAAGCAGTTCCAATATGATTATCAAGCATAATGTATCTTGTCTTTTCATACCCGTTCTTATCTACAAAATATATACGGACACAACCAGTTTGTACAAAATAAAATTCTTTGCTAATGCTTCCCTCATGCAATAAAATATCATTTTTCTTGACGGATTTTAGCTTAAAACAACCCAATATCTTAATAAGCTCGTTTTCGTCAAAGTCGGCAAACATTTTAAGCACTGATCGTAATTTATCTGACATTTCTCTTGTTATTAGATGGTTTGCCTGATGGTTGTCCTTAGCCCTTTATAGCGCTTTTCTTTGTCGGTTCATAGTAAAGCATTACAGCGCCATTGCCGAATATTTTTGTTTTATTTAATTTTAAAACCGTTCTCTCGATGTCTTCAAACAACGGCAAGCCACTACCGGCCACTATAGGGTGCACACAGAGCTGGTACTGGTCAATCAAATCAAGTTTCATCAGTTGCAAAATCAGACTACGGCTTCCTATAAGAATGTCTTTTCCCGGTTGCTGTTTAAGTTCTAATATCTCTTTTTTTATAGTCTGATTCGCCAACCTTGCACTTTTCCAGTCTACGCTGTCGAGAGTTCGGGAAAAAACAATTTTTGGGATATCATCTATAACAGCAGCAAAATCGTCCATTGATTTTTCGCCGGAGGGTTTTTCAACCAGAGTACGCCAAAACTCCATAAGCTGATACGTTATCCTGCCAAAAAGAATGGCATCGGCATTGCTTAATAAACCTGCGTAATATTGATGTATCTCTTCGTCGGGAATTCCTGCTGTATGGTCGCAAACCGCGTCAAGTGTCGTATTGATTGTTGCAATTACTTTTCTCATATCTCATTTTTTTAAAAGGTTTAATTCAATAAAGTCTGTCCATTCTCCATTTTCCGTTTGTATATACCACTTACCAATAATTTCCGTATTTTCATTATTGATTACGCCATTAAACTTCAGGCCCGCCCCTTCAATCTTAAATTGATTGTTGGCTATAGAACTTGTCATTATACCATCTTCGCCATTTGCGTTAAAGTATTGCATTTTGGCTTTGTCCGATGGGCTATCCAATTTTATGATTTCAAAAGTTTCACTTCTGTCGTTTCCTATTTTAACATCTGCCTTATGTAAAATGCAATTTCCGTCAAGTATCAATTCGTAACTGTCCGTACCGATTAATCTTAGGTTGTCCTGACCTGATTTTATATAGCCTATGGTTTTCCATACGCCAATAAGTCTTTTAAAATTGCTGTGCTCTATTTTATTCATTTTAGTCGTTCTGTTTATTTAATGTTCATCCAATCTTTTAAATAAAACGACTTTATTTTCCTCAAAAGTTCTAAAATCAAACCCCATCTTCTTAGCAAATTTTAATGCGTTTTTATTTATCGGTTCGGTTTTCGCTACCAACGTTTCAGCATTATATTCTTCTCGAGCCAAACAAATAAGATGTCCAAATGCATTTGCCATGATCCCTTTGCCCCAGTATGCTGGGAGCAGAAAGCCACCGATTTCTATTTCATAATTTTCTTTGTTCCAATGGTGCAAAGCACAATCGCCGATAATTATATCAGGATTTGCAGCCATTCTGATCGTGAAAATTTCGTTACAAACGGACGCAATAAATTCTGCAAATTCAGAGGGAGTTTTGTCTATCCCTATGTGGACCTCAGATTGGCGCCCCTGCTTAAACTTTGGAAAATACAAATTATGAAATGCCTCTGCATCTTCTATTGTCAGTCTTTTTAGCAGGATAGATTCCTTGTTCAACATTTTTCTTTAATTTGAATAGGTGTACTGAGCCGTTACTAGCTACGATTTGATTTCATTAGATCAACAAGCCCCTTTTGTGCAACTTCACAGTAAGATGTGATTAGGGCATCAATAAAAAGGTCTTCATTAATGCTTCCCATTTCTATAACGGTCCATCCTTGCTTGCCCCATTTATT
>DAOLFI010000307.1:0-4908 GCA_035326385.1 Niabella sp. | reverse complement strand
AGACCTGCGGGCTTATGCTATTGAGTCAGGAGAGCCTGCTAGCAGAAGTGGTCAGCAGGAATACTTAGAGAATATTATTAACAGGTTTATTTAGTCGATAGCCGATAGACTATACTTCATGGACTATGGTCTATCGACGTACTCACTCACAATTAATTACTCGTTAATATGCTATTATTAGGCATTGATATCGGAACCTCTTCCATCAAGGTATCAGTAGTAGACGGAGCTACACAGCAAACTATAGCTTCGGCCCAGTACCCCGAAACGGAAAGAGAGATTATTTCTTTACAACCGGGCTGGGCCGAGCAATCGCCGGAGCGATGGTGGAATGATGTAAAGGAGGCTATAAAAAAAGCGCATCAAACAGGTAAATATAATAAGAATGATATCGGCGCTATTGGTATCTCTTACCAGATGCATGGTTTGGTACTGTTAGACAAAGAAGGCAATGTGCTCCGCAACAGTATTATCTGGTGCGACAGTCGCGCTGTGCCTTATGGCGACAGGGCTTTTGAAGCAATAGGTACAGAGTCATGTCTTCAGCATCTTTTAAATTCTCCCGGGAATTTTACAGCAGCAAAGTTGGCATGGGTAAAAGACAATGAGCCGGATCTTTTTGAAAAGATTGACAAGGTCATGTTGCCGGGAGATTTTATCGCTCAGCGACTCACTGGCAATATTACCACCACACCTTCAGCTTTATCAGAAGGTATCTTCTGGGATTTCTCAAAAAATACCCTTTCAGAGGCAGTAATGCAATACTTCGGATTTGACAACCGTATCATTCCTGAAATAAAAACGGTTTTTGAAGATCATGGCAGGCTGTCCGGGGCTGTAGCGGATGAGCTGTTCCTTAGAGAAGGTATTCCGGTTTCCTATAAAGCAGGGGATCAGCCTAACAATGCACTTTCTTTAAATGTGCTGGAGCCGGGTGATGTAGCAGCAACAGCCGGTACATCGGGCGTCATTTATGGAGTGAGTGATGCGCTTACTTACGATCCGCAAAGCCGTGTCAACAGCTTTGCACATGTTAATTACAGCAACGAGCTAACCCGTGTAGGAGTGCTGCTGTGTATTAATGGTACCGGTATTCTTAACCGGTGGATTAAAAATTTGAGTGGTAATATATCATACTCCGAAATGAACGAAATGGCATCTGCCATAAAGCCGGGCAGCGATGGATTGAAGATATTGCCTTTTGGTAATGGTGCAGAGCGTATGCTGAACAATAAAATTGTGGGTGCGCATCTTCACAATATTGACCTGAACAAGCATAGCAATGCCCATATATTACGGGCAGTGCAGGAAGGAATAGCATTTGCTTTCAGGTATGGGTTAGATATCATGCGCAGCAGCGGTATGCAGCCATCAGTAATACGTGCCGGTAAAGCTAATATGTTTTTAAGTAATGTCTTTACTGAAGCTTTTGTTAATGCTACCCATGTTCCTGTAGAATTGTATAATTGCGATGGAAGTGTAGGTGCTGCATTGGGAGCCGGTATAGGATCGGGCTATTTTTCGCAACCTTCAGAAGCTTTTCAGAAACGGGAAGTATTGAGTATCATACAGCCGGTACAAACCGGCCTTTACGATGAATTGTATTACAGCTGGAAGATAATGCTGGAAAGGCAGCTCGTATGATCATTCCTGTAGTGTTTGTGTTATCCCCGAAAACTAAATAATTTAACAGCGGCTTCAGGCAGAAGCAACCCTTTTTCCTATTTTTACCCGGTTTAATTAGTAAATGGTCTATGCCAAGGGGAAAAGAAATAACGATATATGATCTGGCCCGAGAGCTGAATATATCCGTGGCTACTGTTAGCCGTGCGCTGAAAGATGATCCGGTTGTAAGTAAGAAAACCAGGAAGAAAATTTTTGAGCTGGCTGAAAAAATGGGTTATCGCACCAATCACTTTGCCCGGAGCCTTCGTACCCAGAAAACCAATACGATCGGGTTCATGATCCATGAACTGAACAGTAATTTCGCCAATTCTGTTTTATTGGGAGTAGAAAAAGTTACTACAGAAGCGGGTTACGACCTGATTATAGCCCACTCTTCGGAAAGCTATGAGAAAGAAGTAGCCAATGCCCGGAATCTTTTTAATAAGCGGGTGGATGGTTTAATCGCTTCCCTTTCCTTCGATACCAAAAAATATGACCATTTCTTACAGTTTAAGGAAAAAGGAGTGCCCGTTGTATTTTTTGACCGGGTAGAAAAGGACAATGACAGCACTGTTGTAATAATTGATAATTATAAATGCGGGTACGAAGCCACCCAACACCTGGTTGAACAGGGATGTAAACGTATTGCGCATATTACTTCCAATCTGACCAGGAATGTTTATGCTGAACGTTTCAGGGGATACAAAGACGCCCTGGCAGATAGCGGCATTTCTTTAGATGAAAGCATAGTAATTGTAGATAACCTGAGTGAAAAAGCCGGCATTGATGCGGCACACCAACTTTTGAAACAAAAAAAGGTGCCTGACGGGGCCTTTATCACCAACGATTTTGTAGCGGCCGCATTTATAAAAACATTGAAAGAGCAAAATATAGCCGTTCCTGGGAATATAGCAGTAGTAGGATTTAATAATGATGCTATTGCTCATTTAATAGAACCCTCCCTCACCACCATCAACTATCCTGGTAATAAAATGGGGGAAGTTGCTGCAAGAACCCTCATTAATCATATTAAAGGTATCAGCAAGCTTGACCAGATCAATACCGTTATTATTAACTCGGAACTGGTAGTACGCCAATCTTCTTTAAAAAAAAGGAAATAAACGGGAGCTTTCACTCCCTTTTATAAATAAAAATATTCCTGGTATCATTTGCCCTGTTCAGGCACGCCGGCCAAATATCAGTGAAATGATAAACAATACAAGAAATATAAAGAACAACACTTTGGCTATACCGGCTGCTGTAGAAGCAACTCCACCAAAGCCAAATACGGCAGCAATTATAGCCACAATCAAAAAAATAATAGACCACCTGAGCATAATCAAAGAATTTAAAGGTTTATAAAAAGAGTACCTGTCTGATGAAAGACAATAACTATTCCAATATTTACCTGATTGGTTGCCATCAGGAGTTTCTCATTATATGGTTATAAAAAAGCAGGATCTGTAGGTAGGCACAGCATACCATCACTCGATTTAGTGATGGCAAACAGGCCAAGTATTTTTGGTAGCGGCATTAATATATTCTAAATTCGATTTAGATAACAAACACCAGTTATAAGAATATAGTTTGTAATATTTTAACCATCAAAAAAGCCCGGCCATTATACCCCAACACCAGCTTCAGATTATATTACCAGCGAAGAAAAGGTTATAGCTTTTGTTGTAGTTCAGTAATAATGCGGGTGGACTTTATTGAGTCATGATCCAGGAAGCAATTGCTTTTTTGAAAAAAGAACTGAATAATTATTTTAATCAGAAACTGGGTAATCCCTCTCTGGAAAAAGTAATATGTGGAAATATTGCCAAAGCTTTTGACGGAGGCGATGACGGGAGTTTGTTAGCTGGTAAAACTGTTGTATCGCTGATAAATGTTGAAGAAGATACTACTTACAGGCAGCAGGAAAAGTTTACGCGCAACAGCACTGGTGTTGTGTACAGGAACCCGAAAATACATCTTAACCTGTATGTTTTGTTTGCTGTAAATACCACACAGGCCAATTATGAAGATGGTTTGCGCAGGTTATCGCTTATTATCCAGTTCTTTCAGCACCGTTCCGTTTTTGATGCGTCTACAAGCCCTGAGCTGGACCCACGAATAGAGAAGCTGATGCTGAATATGCACTCTATTTCCTTTGAGCAGCTAAATCACTTATGGGGTGTGCTGGGTGGAAAATACCTGCCATCAGTTATGTATAAAGTAAGGCAGGTAGTAATAGATGAAGAAGCAACCCTTTCAGAAGGAGGACTTATCAAAGAAATTCAAATTAACGACCGGGTTAAAACAGTTATATCCTCATGACCAGCCGCTATAAGATATTATGCAGCGTTCAGATTTTAAATGAATACTTCCAGGATGGTTTCTGTCCCGATCTTAATATAGTTCCATCAGAGCCTACCAAGGTTGTTTTAAAAAATGCACGCTTGCAATATAAAATGTTCGGTCATCAGCTGATCTTATTTACAGAAACAGATGCTTCCGGTTTGCCTGTTGCACCTGTAAACCTTTCCGGATCACTGGTATTTTATATGGATCTGAAGAACCCGGCATTTCTCAATTATACCAGTATTAACCTGGAAGCGCTTCAGTCCCGGCGTTTTTATTTTACCAACCTGCATCAGAACAATGCTGATCTGAACTTAAATCTTTCCCGGGAAATAAGTGTTTATGATAATACTACGACCTACCACCCGGGAGATTTTGCCAGCAATACTTCCGGCGATGTTTTTGAGTGCATCACTTCCACTACAGGGAATGATACTACAACCAGTTTCTGGATTGCAAGGGGCAAAAATCAATTGGTATCTGTTGCTGATATGACAGGGAGGAGCGGACAAATACTGAACTATAAAGCTCAGGCGCCGGCAGGCGATTTCAGGGTTTCAGTATGGAGCGTAGATCAAAGCTCTGGTATATATAATAAGGTATTAAAAACACAGCGCCTGAAATTTGAAAGCGATGTTGACCAGGTACAGATCGACTTCAGGGGAATACCACCGGGAAAATATCAGGTGAAAGTAAACGAAGAGGCTTTTTTTATGTGGATAGATGAAGCCTTTATCAGCAGCAGCTATATAGGAGTGATAGAATTGTTTCCCCTTTTAAACACTTCCAGCCTGTTTTCATTTTATAAACCGGCGCCGGGATATGACAATTCCGTTACTTATGCACCGGAACAGCTTGTGGAGGCGGGTAATAAAGTGTACCAGTGTATTGCTGCAAGTT
>DAOLFI010000306.1:0-4915 GCA_035326385.1 Niabella sp. | reverse complement strand
TAAAAGGTGATAAAAGCGGTATTATTATGGAAGTATTTACCGTAGAGCCTGGAATACAGATATATGTTGGCAATTTCATGGACAGTTCAAAGCCGTTAAAATATGGTATGAAAGATGATTTCCGCACGGCTATCTGCCTGGAAACACAGCACTATCCTGACTCTCCCAACCAGCCATCCTTCCCTTCTACCACTTTGAAACCCGGAGAAGTATATAAAACCGTTACAACGTATAAATTCAGTAAATAGTCCGTCCGGATATAATAATACTGTCAAAAACCCGCTTGCAGCGGGTTTTTTAATATCCTGTTGTATATAACAAGCCGGTATCAATTTACCATATGGTTTGTGATGACACAAACCACAGCAAAGGCCCGGGCAGTGTCGGCACTGACCGGAAAAACATTGGCAAATCTATAATGATAGTTTTGATGCCGGCTCATTATAAGATTGCTTAGTGATAAAAAAATCATACTTGCTGAAAGCAATGAGCAGCGCTTAAAAACTCAGCGAACATTATCTCTTATCCACACAATAAAATCAAAATATTTAAGGATTTGCCTTTCATAGCGATCCTTCGAAATAGTGTCAAGAGCGGGTGAAAGTTTTTTCAAAAATGCAGCATTTACATGACGGGTCTTTGTTCCCGGATGGTGCAGAAGTGTTTTGACTATAGCGGTAGCCGTTTTAGAAAGCCCTGCTATTTTAGTCCACCTGCGATAAGCCCGGATATCAGATTCCAGGTAGGTCATATCTTTTAATGTATAGTGAATGATCATATTAAGCAGCCGTATAGCTTTATATATAGGCTGCTGAGAAAAGCTGGTGTAATCGTTCAGCACATTAAAAAGATACTTGTGGGCCTTTTTATACATTTTCCTGTGATAATATACCAGGCTGCAATAAAAGCATAGCTCTGCCTGTTTTTCGTCATTTACGATCTGATAAGAACTAAAAACCGACTCAGGCAGCGCTTCAATAAATTCAACTGCCTTATCATATTCGCCCTTGCCTAACATCGCAGCAAGAGTATACAGGGTAATCGTTTTATCAATCAGACCCCGGAAATAATCAGGAACTCCTTCGTTGGAGATTACCCTTAGTTTGTCAACATAATAAAACATTTCTTCAAAATGCCGGATGCTTCTAAGACTGTCTAAAACCCCGTCAAGAGCAGAAAAATAATCTACCGGTGGATGCCCGTGAAGCTGCGGATACTGCTCAAATAAACGGTTCAGATCATAGAAGCAACGGACAGCAGAACTATAATCGCCTGTATAAATAAAATAAAACGACTGGAAAAGCAGGTGCAGTTTTCTTGATTCAAAAGTGTTCCTTATTTTCCCTGTAACCAGGCTCACCTCGCTTAATAAAAGATCGTCCAATTTCTTACGGCTTTCTTCTGAAGCGGCTTTACCCAGGCGCATTAACCTGTATTGAAGCAGCTCATATAACGAATAATGCTCCTCAATAGAATGCATCATCCGAAGCGTTTCCCTTGCCATCATTTGCATATCAATGATATACTGATCGGTAATGCCGTAATACCGTTGCTCCGAAACAAAGTTCAGCTCTTCCCTCAGCGCTATATATTGTACCGGGTAGTTTTGCAGGTTTGCTGCCGTTTCCCTGATCTTTTTTAGCTCACGGTAACTTTCTTCAGGTAAAGACCGCTCCTGTAAAATTTTAACCCGCAGGAGGCTGTGCCACATTTTAAATTCATTATCCTTTTCAATCTTGGTACGTATGAGCAAATCAGTTATCAGTTTAATAAGATAACGTGCTGTATGGTCTATTGAAGAACCAGGAAACTTTTTCTTAAAGTCTGCTGCAACTGCATTGCGCCGGTCAGTATTAGATATTGTATTTGCACAGATCAGGTCAAACAGTCCAATATATTCCGAATGACCTTTATGTTTTCCGGAAGATAATTTAAACGATCTTTTTTCTGATGATGATAATGAGTTGATCAAACGAATGACGGCAATATAAGCAGACATGATATCGTTAAATTAGGATTGCAAAATTCAGGATAATTATTCCACAAGTAAATAACTTATAATCAATTTCTTATAGGAAAGAAGCGGCAAAATATGCGTTAATTGAATTTATAATTCTCAGGAAAGTTAGGCTTTTTTTCAGATTCCTGCGGAGTTATTTTTGGTATATACGATTGAGTTAAAAAGCTATTCAACAAACTACAGCATATGCCATGCTATAATGAATAAGATGAATTTATTTAGGGATAGTCTGTACTAAAAAATACTTTATATGAATAAAGAGTCCGGGGAACGTCTCTTAATAGAGACTCATATAAACCTGCCGCATGTTGCATGTGGATGGAGCAAAGCAATCATAGTACTGCTGCTGCTTTTTCCCTGCACCACGTTTTCTCAGCATTCAAAACTTACGCTTTCTTTAAGCGAATACGAGAATAAAGTACAGGCTGTGTGGGCTGCACAAATGATTGGCGCATTAATGGGATTTCCATTTGAGCACAAGGTATCAAGCGTACAAACCATAGATCAGTTCACATTGAAAACAGGCTATATTCCTGTGGATGATGACTGGTATTACGAAATGGTAGCTGTCAGGGCTTTTGAAAAATACGGGTTCGATATGTCGCTGGAAGACCTGGGCAAACAATGGGTGGAAAACAGTGCGGGAACATGGGGATCCAGCGAGCAAACATTAAGTCTTTTAAAAAAAGGAATCAGTGCAGAGCTGTGTGGACATCCGCAATATAACAAGCTTTGGTTCAGTATCGGACCTCAATTCAGCGCCGATGTATACGGGGCTTTGGCACCAGGCATGCCGAATGTAGCTGCTGCGCTGGCAGGGAAATATGGCCGTATCAACGGTTATGCGGAAGGCCTGGATGGAGCTGTTTTTATTGCCGGCATGATCAGTTTAGGGTTTAAAGAAAATAATACCCCGGATATTGTACGCAAAGCAGCCAGTCTTATTGATCCCCGATCTCCTTATCGCCAATGCCTTGACCTGGTAATAGAACAGGCTTCCAGGGGAAAAACTTTCAGGGAAGTTGTAAATGCAGTGGAAGACCGGTGGCATATTGAATATCCGGCCACTAATAATGCCGTAGCAAACGGCGGCATCGTTGCCGCCTGTGTATGGTTTGGCAAAGGAGATTTTCTTACTACCATTAACCTGGCTTTCCAGGCAGCCGATTTTACAGATGCTGATTGCAATGCGGCAAATGCAGGCGCCGTAGTTGCTGCTATGAAAGGGTTGGAAGGCATTCCACAGCATTTGTTACAGACGCTGGGTGATACAATTGCCGGTGAAAAAATGGGCAACCTCACACTTACTCCGGCTGTACACGAAAGCCTGAAAGAGCTTTCCAGGCGAACTGCTGTGATCGGCAAAAAAATATTAATAAAGAATGGAGCCCGTATCAGCAATCAGCAGCTGGTAATTCCGTGGGAACCACTTCAAACCCGGCCATCAGCATTATTTACCCTGGCCGATCTTACCCGGTACTGGAATCCTGACTGGAAGATGGAACGGGCAGGCTTTGGTGGTGCCGGTGGCGGTATGGGAGGCATACGTGGTATGACTTACTTAAATGGGAATATGCTGGCAACCTACCCAAGAGACGAAGTAAGAGGTCTGGTGTTAACACGATCTGTTACACTGGCAGGTGAAAAGCGATTGGTACTGGAAGTGGGCGCTGACAGCGCGCGCTGCTGGGAATTGAATATTTTCGTAAATAACAACCGGCTTATCAGAAAAGTGATAGAAGGCAACGGACCGGGCCAAACCTGGTATCCTGTTGAAGCAGACTTATCGCCCTATCAAAACCAGGCCGTTACTATACGGTTATATCAACGTGTATTACTTAAAGGGAAAGAAGCAGGAAATGCGTACTGGAAAAGTATAACATTACGTTAATCCCCTCCGGTAAAATATTAAATCATTCATTCCCGGGTACTAAAATTATATAACATGAAAAAACTTACTGCCTTCATCATTGTAATACTGAACTTAATGGTAACAAGCTATGGCCAGCAACCGAAAAGGCCGAACGTTATTATTGTGTTGTCTGACGATCAGGGGTACGGCGATTTTTCCTGTAACGGCAATCCTGTCCTGCAAACACCGGCTCTTGACCAACTGGCGCGGGAAGCAATTCAGTTTTCTGATTTTCATGTATCCCCTTATTGTACGCCAACCCGCGGACAACTGCTTTCAGGTATGGATGCGTTGCACAATAAAGCTGCAACTGTTGGTGCAGGGCGAAATACAATGCGCCATGATCTTCAAACAATGCCTGAAATATTCAGGCAAAATGGCTACCATACCGGGATCTTTGGAAAATGGCATTTAGGCGATAATTACCCTGACCGGCCTATGGACCGGGGTTTTGAAAAAGCTGTCTGGATCAGAGGATGGGGCCTGCTTTCCGAATCTGAATACGATAATGATTATTACCGTACCCGTTATATGGATGGTAACCAAACCATTCAATCGGAAAAATATTGCACGGACCTTTGGTTTGATGAAGCGATGAAATGGATGGGCGAAATATCAGATCAAAATGAACCTTTCTTTGCTTACCTCCCTACTAATGCACCACATGGCCCTTTTCATGCACCAAAAGAAGATTACAATTTTTATAAGAGTAAAGTAAGCGACTCTGCAACCGCAGGTTTTTTTGGTATGTTACGCAATATAGATAACAATATGGCCCGGCTGAATCAGTGGCTTATAGACAAGCGTTTAAAAGAAAATACCATTATCATCTATATGAATGACAATGGCGGCACAGGAGGGGTGAATGTTTATAATGCCGGTATGCGCGGTAAAAAAGGTGAAGTTTATGAAGGCGGGCACAGAGCTGTTTGTTTTTTC
This sequence comes from Niabella sp., assembly GCA_035326385.1. Classification (GTDB taxonomy): domain Bacteria; phylum Bacteroidota; class Bacteroidia; order Chitinophagales; family Chitinophagaceae; genus Niabella. The sequence continues at coordinate 44 of DAOLFI010000306.1, read as the reverse complement.
AGATGGCCGGGAGGAAAACTGGGAACGGGCAGAACTATTACCGC
>DAOLFI010000305.1:0-4921 GCA_035326385.1 Niabella sp. | reverse complement strand
GTATTTTCCCATACAGACGAACGGTTCCCGTTATGCCTACCGGATGCCGATTGGCCTTGAGAAAGTAATACTCGGATGTAAGCCGCAGGCTATTAAACGCTTTTATGCCGATTGGTACCGGCCCAATCTTCAGGCGCTGATCGTAGTTGGTGATATTGATGTAAAGGATATGGAACGGAAAATAAAGGATCTATTTGGCTACCTTAAAAATCCGGTGCATCAACGCGAGCGAAAGGCGTATAAAATTCCACTTACGGGACGAAACCAATTCTTTACTGCAACGGACCCGGAGTTAACGACTACTACGCTCGAAGTCCTGATCAAACAACCGGAACTACATTTGAAAACCAGGCAGGAGTATCGCCAGGCTATTGTGCGCGGTTTATTGAATGCGGCGCTTGCAGACAGGTTACAGGAATTGTCACAACAACCGGATATCCCGCTTATCCAGGCAAAAGCAGGTGCCGGAAGTTTTATGGGTGGCCTGGATGCATTTTCAGTGAGCGTTACTTCAAAGCCCGGCAAACTAAAGGAAAGTTTTTCATCTGTTTGGTCGCTGATGGAGCAATACAAAAAGTTTGGTATAACAGCAACTGAATTACAAAGGCAGAAGAGCGCCTACCTCAGCCGCCTGGAACGGTCCGTTCAGGAGAAGGACAAAACGCCATCGGAAAATTATGTTCAGGAGTATTTACAACTGTTTTTAAAAGGTACTGCTTCACCTGGTATTGATGAGGAATATAAAATAACGCAGGAACTACTGCCAGCTATTTCAGTGCAGGAAGTAAATAAAGCTATCAAGTCTGTTGTGCAGGATGTAAACCGCGATATTATCATCCTTGCACCGGCTACTGAAAAGGAGCATTTGCCTGACGAAGCGCAAGTGAACAGCTGGATAAAGCAGGCAGAACAGTCGCAGCTTGCGGCTTATAGGGATAATTTTAATGGAGATCAACTGCTTTCCGCACTGCCGCAGCGAGGTGCGATTGTGGGCAAAGAATACCTGGATAGCGTAGGCCTCACCAAACTTTTTTTAAGTAATGGGGCTACTGTGTATATTAAACCCACCAGGTTTAAAAATGATGAAGTGCTGTTTTCTGTCTTCAGCGAAGGCGGCAGTTCGCTCTATCCCGACAGCGCCTTTCAGTCCGCTGCCAATGCAGCACAGCTTATTGCCGCAGGTGGAGTCGGCTGGTTCTCCCAACAGCAGCTTTCAAAACTGCTGGCCGGTAAAACCGTAAGTGTACAGCCTTTTATTAATGAACGCTATGAGGGTATGCAAGGAGATGCTGCGGTTAAAGACCTTGAAGTGGCAATGCAGTTGCTCTATCTTTATTTTACAGCGCCCCGCAGGGACACAGCGCTGTTCGCTAATATTATCAGTCGCAGTAAAGCGGCGATTCAAAACCGCGGCAACGACCCGGCAGCCGTATTTAAGGATAGTGTTACCTCGATATTAGGTATGCATCATTACCGGCGAATGCCGGTAAGTCCCCAAACGCTCGATTCACTCAACATCGACCGCATGTATGAGATTTATAAAGAGCGTTTTTCCAACGCGGGAGATTTTAGCTTTGTGTTTGTCGGAAGCATTGATACAGCAAAGTTATTTCCACTCATCGAGGAGTATATAGCTTCCCTGTCATCAACAGGCACTCATGAAAAAGCCAGAGACCTGGGCATTCATATTCCTGCGGGAAAGATTAGCCAGGCGATGAATAAAGGCAGTGATAACAAAGCGATCGTCCGGCTGGTGTTTAGTGGCGATTATACCTTTAATGCTGCCGATAATATCCAGCTCAGTGCATTGGGTTCCATATTGCAATACAGGATGACGGAACGCATCCGTGAAACCGAAGGCGGCACTTACACGCCACAGGCAGGTGTGAGCTATAGTAAATATCCCCGTAACCGGTATAGCTTCACTATTGCATTTACCTGTGCTCCCGGTAATGTTGAAAAGCTCATCGCGGCAGCAAATGAAGAGATCAATAAGCTCAAAAAGCAAGGTCCGCCGCCGGATGATATACAAAAGTTTGTGGCGGAAGAAACGCGTAGCCGGGAGATTAATCTTCGCAGTAACCCGTTCTGGCTACAATACCTGTCTTATGTTCTGCAAAATGATGAACCCGTGGCATCGCTGTTAGACTATAGTCATTGGTTAAAAACAGTGTCCGTAGCATCTGTACAGCAGGCAGCTACGCGGTATCTCGATGACAGTAATTACATACGCCTCGTGCTAATGCCTGAGTCAAAATAAAATCAGCATGAAATGAAAGCATCTGTTATATCCATCTCAGGAGAAGAAAGTAAAAGCATCAGAAGGCGATTACAGTTCAGGGACTTATGGCAACTGGTAGGCAATACTCCGATGGTAGAGATTATTTACCGTTACCGGGGTAAAGAGCGATCCGTCTTCGCTAAATGTGAGCATTATAATTTAACAGGCAGCATCAAGGACAGGATAGCCTTATATATACTGGAACAAGCTTACCGGAGTGGTGAGCTGCACGAAGGTGATACCATTATTGAAGCCACAAGCGGTAATACAGGCATAGCGTTCAGCGCTATCGGTAAAGCTCTGGGCCACGAGGTTAAAATCACCATGCCCGACTGGATGAGCCGCGAGCGCATGGACATTATTCGCAGCCTGGGCGCGGAAGTAATAGCCGTGAGCAGAGAGAAAGGCGGCTTTTTAGGAAGCATCGCTCTGCCGGAGAAAATGAAAGCGCAGGAACCGGGTATTTTCCTGCCCCATCAATTCGAGAACCAGGATAATGTAATGGCACATTTTATCACTACAGGCCCGGAGATCATAACGCAGTTAGCACAACGGGGCTTACATCCATGTGCTTTTGTAGCCGGTGTAGGAACAGGCGGCACTGTGATGGGCGTTGGGCGTTATTTAAAATCCAGGAACAAAAGAACTTTCATTCACGCGGTTGAGCCTGCTGAATCACCCACCTTATCTACCGGCAGGAAAGTGGGCAGCCATCGCATCCAGGGTATCTCCGATGAATTTATCCCCCCCATTGTAAAGCTCAACGAGTTGGATCCGGTGATCAGTGTGCCGGATGGGGACAGCATTATTATGGCGCAGCAACTGGCCCGGCAGTTGGGATTGGCAGTAGGTATTTCTTCCGGAGCCAACTTTCTAGCTGCGGTGCAATTGCAAATACTCTATGATATGAATGAACCGGTGGTTACCGTATTCAGTGATAGCAATAAAAAATATTTGAGCACTGCGCTGATGCAGGATGAGCCGGTGCTGGAGCATTATATGGCTCCCGGTATTGAGTTGGCGGGCTATCGTGTATTAAAACGGGCCGATTTGAATAAATAAAAGTTATGCTGCTGCATCCTTCTTTTTTCGGTTTATTGCAATTGTCCCGCAAACTGGATATAACGGTAAGCCGGGGGCAGATCATCCCGCCTCATGCGTTCCGGTATTTTATGCATAAAACTGGTTTAGACAGATTATTGGAGGAAAAACTGAAAGCAATCGGTAAAGATGGAAATGAAGAAGCGCTGGCCGCTTGTAGCAGGCAGTTCCGGCAAATAGTAACCGCCACTAAGATCCCGGATGAGTTGTCCGCTCAGCTATATGAGTGCTATTTTACACTTAAAGGCTGGAAGGGTTGCCGCAGTTTCAGGCTGCAATCAGTTATCGAGCCATTATTAGGAGCGCCTGCGTATCCAATAGAGGAAGAATACACTGCTGAAAATATTGACGGGCCTGCTACCTTTCTTGAAGCCGTTCACCAGGCTTTTGCAAAAGTATTCACACGGCGCATACTGGAAAGTTTAATAGAATATCCCGGTAGTGCAGGATCGCTGGCCTTGTTCATGGGCTTGCAGGTGCAGCCGATTTTTACGGAAGAGGTTTTCGGCACCTGTTACCGGCTATTAGGCCCGTCTTGCGCTCACATTACCCGGTTGTCTGCAGTTTATGGTAACCCCCTGGTGTTTTCAAAGGGGTTATCAGGAGCGGATGTTTTTCATGTGGAAGAAACCGCAGGCCGTTTGAAAATAGCTTTTCATGAAGTGCATCCAAAAACGAAAATGTGGCTCACGCCTGGCAGCAGGCTGCTGGAACCAACAATAACCGCAGTATCTCGGGAAAACCAAAAAACGCCTTGCGTGGGCGAAGATATTATTATGCAAATAGTGCAAGCCTTTAAAAAGGTAGAGCATGGCATGGAGGCTTATCGCCGGTTCAGGATATATCCTTTTCTGCTATGGAAGGTCAACGCAGAAACCAACCGCTCTGAATTGCTGGACCTGGAAAGATTTTAAATTTTAAAAGTAAATGAAGAAAGACAAGATATTAGTAATTGGCTCATTGGGACAAATTGGAACAGAACTTACATTAGCGCTCCGTGAATTGTATGGAAATGGTAGCGTAATCGCTTCTGATATTCACGAAGGAAACGGGCGGGTAGCCGGTACCGGGCCATACGTCAGCCTTGATGTCATGGACCGGGCAAAGCTGCATTCATTGGTAGCGGAACATCATATTACGCAGGTGTATTTACTGGCGGCGGTGCTATCGGCTACCGGGGAGCAAAATCCGGGTTTAGCCTGGCAGGTAAATATGCAGGGACTGTTGAATGTATTGGAAATAGCAAAGATTGAAAAGCTGCATAAAGTTTATTGGCCCTCTTCCATCGCGGTGTTTGGCCCTACTTCGCCTAAACAGGATTGCCCGCAGCAAACGATTATTGAACCTCTAACCGTTTACGGCATCAGTAAATATGCAGGCGAATGCTGGTGCAACTATTATTACCAGCAATATGGCGTAGACGTAAGGAGTTTGCGCTACCCCGGACTGGTATCTTATTCATCAGCGCCGGGTGGCGGTACCACGGATTATGCCGTTGACATATTTTATCATGCTGTACAGGAAAAAAAGTACAACTGC
>DAOLFI010000304.1:0-4928 GCA_035326385.1 Niabella sp. | reverse complement strand
AACCTGCTTCTTCAACAGTTACACCGGCAACCGGTTGTTTTGAAACAGAGTCGGTTACAACCCCTTTAATCACCACACTTTGCTGCAGCATCAAACTATTGGATGCTATAGCTTTGTCGGCAGCTATCAATAAAAAAAGCAGCAGGAAAAGCCGGAGCCCCTGTAAGTATTTTCTCCCGTTATTCCCGGTTGATGAATGTTGAAAGCTTACATACATAATTAGAATCGTTTGTTTTAATTGGTTTAAAAAACTCAGCAGACCTGAATTTGAAAAATCAAGCACGTTTTTTCTTTGCGGGTAAATTTGCCCCTGGTTTTAGCAAATGGCAGGGTGCTATTTTAAAAAAAACAGGGGGTTTTTATTCTGTTTAATATAAGGTGCTGATTATCAATGATAAAATTTTGAGCACTTTTACTTTTGTTTGGCTTTTTCTACGAACTTGGCTCAGGGTTTACGATGTAAGGCAGCGCCGCTGCATATTCATTTGTATAGTAAACCAGTTTAACTAACTTCATTTCTTTATGCTTGTACACGTATTTATTAAGAAAATGTTGTATGCTTTCCTTATTGCGTTGTCTTTTCCGGCAACCGCACAGGTAAGCTTTTTTGTATCTCCCGATGGCAGTAACAGCAATAACGGTACACTCAACAAACCATTTAAAACACTTCGTTATGCCGTTGATGCCGCCTCGGAATTAAAAGGGAAAGATGTGACTATTGCACTGCGCAAGGGAGTTCATTATCTTGATCAAACTATTACGATAGAGGCAACCCGGTTTTTGCCTGCGTCTTTACAGATTACATCTTACGGCAATGAGGAAGTAACCATAAGTGCCGGTAACCCATTGCAGTTGAAATGGAAACACTGGAAAAACGGCATATATATGGCAGATGTTCCGGCAGGGGTTTCTTTTGAAAGAATGTACGCAAACGGCCAGTTGCAACCACTGGCGCGTTATTCCGATTACGACTCAACAGCAAGAGTATTTCACGGAACGGCAGCAGACGCTATTGCACCGGAGCGCGTAAAAAGATGGAAAAACCCAACGGGAGCCTATATCCACGCACTTCATGCACATGAATGGGGCGGGTTTCATTATAGGATAACCGGCGTTGACAATGAAGGAAATTTGCAAATGGAAGGAGGCTGGCAGAATAACCGTCCCAGTAAAATGCACGAAAAGTACCGCTTTGTAGAAAATATATTTGAAGAACTGGATGCCCCCGGAGAATGGTGGCTTGATAAAACAAAACACATTCTTTATTACTATCCACCAGAAGGCATTGCTATTACAAAAGCAACCATACAGGTGGCGCAATTCAAAAACACAATAGAACTGAAAGGTACCGAAGCCCAGCCGCTCAGGCATATACAAATTAAAGGAATCCGTTTTGCCCATAATGAAAGGAGCTTCATGGATACTAAAGAACCGTTGCTGCGAAGCGATTGGACAATTTACCGGGGCGGTGCTGTTTTCCTGGAGGGTACTGAAAATTGCAGGATAGCCGACTGCGTGTTTGAAGGCATTGGCGGCAATGCTGTAATGCTGAGCAACTATAACAGGTATGATACCATTACCGGCTGCCATATTTATAATACCGGTGCTAACGCGGTTTGTTTTATCGGGGATACAAAAGCAGTACGATCCCCATCGTTCAGCTATGGCGATTTTGTTTCGTATGACCAGCTGGATAAAACACCGGGGCCGCGTACCAATAATTTCCCTCAAAACTGTATCGTAACAAATAACCTCTTTCACGATCTTGGCGATATTGAAAAACAGGCAACAGGAGTGCAAATCCAGGTAGCCTCTGAAATTACAGTAAGCTACAACACCATATATCAGACATCAAGGGCTGGAATTAATATTGGCGATGGCTGTTTTGGGGGTCATATTATTGAGTTTAATGATGTGTTCAATACAGTGAGGGAAACAGGAGATCACGGCTCATTTAATTCATGGGGACGCGATCGCTTCTGGGCACCACGCAGAAAATATATGGACAGCCTTACAGCCGTCCACCCGGAACTGATCTTACTGGATGCCCAAAAGCAAACCATCATACGCAATAACCGGTTCCGCTGTGATCATGGCTGGGATATTGACCTTGATGACGGCTCTTCCAATTATCACATTTACAATAATCTCCTGCTGAATGGTGGGCTGAAGCTGCGGGAAGGATTTTATCGTATTGTTGAAAATAATATTATGATCAATAATTCCTTTCACCCGCATGTATGGTTTAAAAACAGCGGAGATATTTTTGAAAGGAACATCGTAATGAAAAGGTACGCGCCTATACAGGTAACCGACTGGGGCAGCAAAATAGATAATAATCTATTCCCCGATACAGCAGCATTGCGCGATGCCCGGTCAAGAGGAACAGACCGGCACAGCATTGCTGGTGATCCGATGTTTGAAAATCCTGCAAAAGGAGATTATACGGTAGCACCGGCTTCACCGGCATTAAAAACAGGATTTAAAAATTTCCCTATGGATCAGTTTGGCGTACAAAAATCAGCGCTGAAAAAAATAGCGAAGCAGCCGGCCATACCTGTGCTTATATCCGATGCCGGGCTGGCAGACAAATCTGTTTCTGTCGCTTTTTTAGGGGGTACTATAAAATCGGTAGACGGATTAGGTGATCGGTCCGCATACGGGTTGCCCGACGAGACTGGAATTGTTGTTTTGTCTGCAGGCAGAGGCAGTTTACTTACACAGTCCGGAGTTCAGGACAGAGATGTTATTCGTAGCGCCAATGGCAAACTGGTAAGGGATATAAAAGAATTAATGGATGTTTACCAGGTATTTAACTGGACGGGACGCCTGCCCGTTACAATTATTAGAAATCAGCAGGTATTAAGCCTTGAGCTGAAAACAAAGTAGTGAAAAATGCTATGGACCGCGTATATTTTAATATGGAACAGGAAAATATTTAAAAAGTTTAAAGGGGTTGTATGCATAAGCCCCAAAGAAAGTTGTAGCTTTCAACTCCTGCATGAGTTATAAAACCAACAAGATTTTATCGGCAGCCCTACTTATATGCTGCTTAATAATAGCTGTTCATTCCTTAAACGGTCAAAGGCTTTCATTCAATAGCTGGAACACGGAAGCAGGTCTTTCCCGAAACAGGGTTTATGCTATTACACAGGATAAAAAAGGTTTTATGTGGATAGGGGCAGGAGAAGCTTTGAACCGGTTCGATGGAAAAGAGTTTAGAACTTTTACGCCAAAATCGAAAAACAGTGTCAATGCTCCGGAAAATGATATTAACTGTCTTCTTACAGACCAGAGTAATTGTATATGGATTGGTACCACTGTTGACCTGCTGGCCTATGACATTAAAAATAATCAGTTTAAGGAGGCTCAGTTTGAAGAAAATCATAAACCAGTATATGTTCGCTGCCTGTTTGAGGATGCTCGGTCAAATATCTGGGCCGGCACCAGCTCAGGCATTTATCGCCTGAAAAACAGGGAAAACCTCATTTTTGAAAAAATAGGTACCTATGATAGCACAGGCCTTGGCCCGGGCATCCACAGCCAGATAATAAGAAGTATATTCTGTGATAATGACAATACGCTCTGGGCTGGTACAAATGCAGGCCTTGTAAAAATAAGGTTTACACAAACAGATACAACCTATACTCATTTTAAACACGATCCACAAAACCCTGCCAGCATCAGCAGCAATACAGTTAGCTCCATTACTGCTGACAAATACAATAATTTATGGGTAGGAACCCAAAGTCAGGGTATCAACCTGCTTGATAAAGCTACAGGAACTTTTACCCGTATTAATACCGGTTCTCCCCAATTATCTTTACTAAATAATTTTGTACGGGTAATAAAGCCGGATACCACAGGTAATATCTGGGTGGGCACACAGGAGGGGCTAACGCAAATAAACTGGCAGCATCAAACAGCCGTCAGCTACCGGAACGACCCCCTAAACAAACATAGCCTCAGCCAAAACTCCGTACACAGCCTTTTTGTGGATCAAAACAACCTGGTATGGGTAGGCACCTTTTTTGGAGGCATTAACCTCATCAACCCTTTTCCCTCCGAATTTCAAACCTGGCAAAATAACGGCTTATCATCAGGCTTAAGCAATAACGTGGTTAGCTCAATCGCATCGGATCTTAAAGGAAATTTATGGATCGGAACAGAAGGAGGAGGCGTTAATTATTATAATAAGCAAACTAAAAGCTTTACATATTATAAGCATGGGTCCCAAAGTGTAGGTTCCAATCTTATCAAAACCATTTTGAGGGACAGGGATGGCAATATATGGGTAGGAACCCACGCTGGTGGCCTGAACCTGTATAGTGGGGGTTTGTTCAAAAAATATTTTTATACACCAGATAATCCCGCGTTTCTGATATCGGAGATATTCACTATTGCAGAAGACCAGGCCGGCAACCTGTGGATAGGCACACAGGGAGGCATCAAGGGCGTAAATATATACAGGAGAGCAGGCACTGCGCTTACAGATATCAGCAACACTTACGACCGCAGCCTTTTAAAAGAGAAAAACATAAAAAAAATATTTCCTGATACTAAAAATAATATCTGGATAGCCACCTCATCGGGTTTATTTGTTATAAAAAATGGCCAAAAAAGAGTAGATGCTGCCAATTTATTTATAAATGTTCCTTCCCAGCAAAACCTCTATATTAACTGTATACAGGAAGACAGTAAAGGAAATATATGGTTTGGTATGGAAAGTGGCGGATTAAAAAAGTATAATCCAGCAAATGGTAAAGTGTACACTTACAGGTTAACCGAAAGCAATATTTATGGAATCCTGGAAGATGCCAAAGGGTTACTTTGGCTTAGCACCGGGACAGGAATTATAAAACTGAACCCCGATACAGGTAAGTTTCAGCCTTATACCACAACAGATGGCCTTCCATCCAATACTTTTA
>DAOLFI010000303.1:0-4932 GCA_035326385.1 Niabella sp. | reverse complement strand
CAAAGATAAGCATTAATACGCCACGAAAATCCGTAGAACGGCAAAGCGTGCCGGTAATTTTTAAAATAATTTACTTTAATCTTTCGCGATCTTTTTGTAGCTGGTAATTACCCCCCTTATTAAGGATGAGCTAAAGCCCCGGTGCTCCATTTCGTTCAACCCTACAATAGTGCATCCTTTTGGTGTGGTAACCTTATCAATTTCCTGTTCGGGATGACTATTATGTGATAACAGCAGTTCAGCAGCGCCTTTTACCGTTTGAGCGGCAATAAGGCTGGCTGTTTTAGCATCAAAGCCAATTTCAATACCTCCCTGTATATTAGCTCTTATGTAGCGCAGGGCAAAAGCAGTTCCACAGGCGCCTAATACGGTTGCCGCATCCATAAGTTTATCATCAATAACCACTACTTTACCTACTGTGCTGAACATCCTGGTTACAAACTGAACCTGCTTATCGGTAGCGTTTTCATAGCTGATGCAGGTCATGCTTTCTTTAATGGCTACGGCAGTATTGGGCATGGCGCGGAAAACAGGTAACTGGATCTTTACCATTTCTTTCAGATCGCTAAGCGTAACTCCTGTAATAACTGAAATGAGAATATGCTTTTTAGTTAAAGAGGGGGCTATATTTTGCATTACTCCTTCTACCTGGAACGGTTTTACAGCAAGTATGACTACATTACTTTCGGCCACAGCTTTTTCATTGTCGTTAGTGATGGTAACGGTTTTGGGCAGTTCTCCTTTAAGCGTTGAAATGTTTCTTTTGGTAATAGTGATATCAGCCGCACTGCAAAAGGCACTTTGTATAAATCCCTGCGCCATTGCAATGCCTAAATTACCACCGCCGATTATTGCTATTTTCTCAGACATATTGATTTTTTATTCTAAAAGTATAGTTTTCCTGTTTCGAAATCTAAGTGAGAGGGTTCAGGCTGTTCTTTTCCGAGGGCCGGGATATCTGTAAGCAGCATACCTCTTGACTGACCGGTAACAGGGATATAAACATAGGTTCCGCTACCCGTTGCGGAAGTTATTATTGCCCCGGTCATGCCACCCACAAGCGCTCCGATAAGCACAGACTGGTTTCGCCTCTTTCTGGCCTCTACGTATGCAGAAATAACAAAGCTGTTTTGGTAACGTTCTATGGGAACAAGGTTTTTATCGTGGTATACATACAGTTCTCCGTTCTTTGATAATCCCCACGGATTCACTTCTTTTTCACTTTCGCTGCCATAAGCAGTAAAGAACCGGATACCTGTTTTTTTGGAGGTTTCCATTCTGTAAGTGTCTATGGACGGGTTGTTTTGTAAAAACTCATCATAAGTGGCATACAGTCCGGGTTTATAGGTTTCTTCCCGCAGTAGGGGCACATCCAATCTTTTACGGACCTGCTCTTCTACTTCTTCATATAATAGAGCGGTGGTGGCTTCAGCTGAATAATTATCTGCTGCCTTACTTATCAGGGCATTGAGTGATTTAGCGATATTTTTCCCATGACTTGCTGTAACATCCATTCCACCGGTTTTAAATATCGTATCAAGCGTGCTTGCAAACAGGTATTTACCATCATTATTTAAGGATATCCAGCTGTCAGCAAGGAAATGAATATATGCTCTTTCCTTCATGGCAAAGGTTCTTTCGTTAATGCGTATATCCTTAATAACGATCAGCAGCTCTGCTCCGCCAGGCTGAAACTGCTCTTTATACTGTTCCAGAATGTAGGCCTGTAAATCCTCCGTAATACTTTTCTTGGGACCTGCTAATACCAGCCTGTTACCCATTCCTTTTTGCACATAGCCAAATATGCTGCTATCCGGCATGGCCTGGAATAAACGGATATTTCCTATGGAACTGTTTATTGTAACGGGGGATCCTTTATCACCGGCAGGCAGGGTAATAATTTTTTCTATTTGCTGAGAAAAACCGGTGGCACCTGTTATTAAAAACAGGAAAAGAAAAAGAGCGCCTGTACGGAAGTGGTTAAGCATGGGTAACTTATTATCTGAATTGGCTTGAATGTATAATATATATATACACTCAAGCAGACGCAAATCTACAAACTACTTATAAAACTATAGTTCATTATTTTACAGAAGGGAAGTTTTAGCTGTACAGAAAGTCTATACCTTATATATGTATTAAAAATCAAAATACATCTAAAGTTAAATTATAAAATTAGATAATATTTGTTATTTTGAAGATTTGCTGATGATAATTATATTTTTTGTAAGAATTGCAAATATTATTTAATAATAAAAGTCTCTAAGTAGTATATTTGCAACATTAAAACAAACTTATCACGATGTCTTTAAGAATTTCTGCACTTTCAAACATTCCGGCTACTACCGATGAGTTGGGAAAAATTACGCCAAAAATCACTACTGTATTTGGCTCACATGTATTTAACCTTAAAACTGCGAGAGAATATTTGAGCGATGATGCTTACAAAAGTATTGTGGCTTCAATTAAATCGGGGCAGAAAATTGACAGAAACGTGGCTTCTAACATCGCCAATGGCATGCGTGCATGGGCTGAGAGCAAAGGTGTTACCCATTATACACACTGGTTTCAGCCGCTTACCGGAACTACTGCCGAAAAGCATGATTCTTTCTTCACACTTAAAAGTGATGGTACTCCTATTGAAGAGTTTGATGGCGCTGCTTTGATTCAGCAGGAGCCCGATGCTTCTTCTTTCCCTAACGGCGGCCTGCGTGCTACTTTTGAAGCAAGAGGTTATACCGGCTGGGACCCTTCTTCTCCTCCCTTCATTATAGAAATAGGTCATGGACGCACCCTTTGTATTCCTACCATCTTTATATCTTATACCGGTGAGTCTTTAGATTATAAAGCGCCGCTGTTAAAATCAATTGATGTCTTAAATAAAGCTGCGGTAGATGTTTGTAATTATTTTGACAGGAATGTAAGCCGCGTTACTCCTACATTAGGTTGGGAGCAGGAATATTTTGTGGTAGATGATGGCCTGTTTAAGGCAAGGCCCGACCTGGTAATGTGCGGACGTACTTTATATGGGCATAATTCTGCCAAGAACCAGCAGCTGGAAGATCATTATTTTGGATCTATTCCTGAAAGAACATATGCGTTCATGCGCGATTTTGAAAATGAGTGCTATAAGCTGGGTATTCCTTTGAGAACCCGTCATAATGAAGTAGCGCCGGCTCAGTTTGAGTGTGCTCCTATCTTTGAAGAGGCAAATCTTGCTGTGGACCACAACACATTGTTAATGGATATCATGACACGTATTGCATTAAGGCACGGCCTGCGTGTATTGCTTCATGAAAAACCATTTGCCGGCATTAACGGAAGCGGTAAGCATAACAACTGGAGCATTGCTACAGATACAGGTGTAAATCTTTTGGCTCCGGGTAAAACGCCAAAAACCAATTTGATGTTCCTTACTTTCTTTGTAAATACCATCAAAGCGGTTCATGATTATGCAGATATATTAAGATCCTCTATTGCATCCGCATCAAATGATCACAGGCTGGGCGCCAATGAAGCACCTCCTGCTATTATCTCTGTTTTTATAGGAGAATACCTTTCTAAAGTATTGAACGATGTTAAGCAAAGGGTAACAGGCGATATGGATGAGCAGGATGAAAGCATGCTGAAGCTGGATATTCATAAAAATATTCCGGATCTTTTATTAGATAATACAGACCGTAACCGTACTTCACCTTTTGCTTTTACCGGAAATAAATTTGAGTTCAGGGCAGTAGGTTCTACAGCCAACTGTGCCAGTCCTATGACAGTGCTGAACACTATCATGGCTCAAACGCTTAAAACCTTTAAAGCAGATGTGGATGCTCTGATCGAAAAAGGAGAGAAGAAAGAGATCGCTATCATGCAGGTAATTAATGATTACATTATAAGCAGCGAGAAAATTCTTTTTGAAGGAGATGGTTACAGCGAAGCATGGGAAAAAGAAGCCGAAAAGAGGGGGCTTCCCAACCTGAAAACAACGCCGCTTGCTTTAGATGCAATGGTGAATGAAAAAAATACCAAACTATTTATAGAGAATGGTATTTATAGTCATTCTGAGCTTGAAGCAAGGCACGAGATAGAGCTGGAAAAATATATTAAGAAAGTTCAGATAGAAGGCCGTATCATGGGAGAGATGGCAACCAGTATGATCCTCCCTCCGGCTATCCGTTATCAAAACCTGCTGGCTAAAAATATCAAAGGTTTGAAAGAGGCCGGCCTGAGCGAAGAGGCTTATGCCAATCAAAAGCAGATTCTTGATAAAATATCTGAGCACATCAATAAAGCAAGCGACCTGGTAGAACAAATGATCGAAGCACGCAAAATATGCAATGCAATAGAAGATACACGTACTAAAGCTATTGCTTACGAAAGCCAGGTAAAAGCGGCCTTCTTCGAGCAGATCCGTTATCATGCAGATAAGCTTGAGCTACTGGTAGATGATAAAGAATGGTATTTGCCAAAGTATCGCGAACTTTTGTTTATGCGTTAATAAAAAAGCCTGTTTATAATATAAGCCGTTCAGCAATGAGCGGCTTTTTATTTTTATGTTTTGTGATAGATTTTACACATAAGGTATTTTAGACTATCCTAACAGAAGATCGTGGAGTAAGGGCGACTTTATCTTTCCTTGTGAAGAAGTGAACGGAACCAAGAGCAGCCCTATTCTAGGTATAAAAAAAACCTCTAAAAGAGGGGGTTGTGTGCTCAGAACAAACACCATTAGCCGCCCGGACACCCCAAATGCTGGCAGCAGCGGCATCTTTCAAAACCGAACACTTTCAATATCATTTGGGTTAAAAGAAACAAGTTTCTACTTTAAAATCAGCTCCTAAAGCGTTTTGAAAAAGACTGGTGTTCCAGCGGAACATATCAGTTCTTCCTATTTTGCAGATAATGTAAAGCAGGTTTTACCGGTGATCAAAACTTGTT
>DAOLFI010000302.1:0-4933 GCA_035326385.1 Niabella sp. | reverse complement strand
TTTTTCTTGGGAGATACAGGCCCCCCGCCGGTACGGTCATACAGGCAGCAGGCAGGGAGGTTCCTGTATACTTCGTCGCTGGCTTTATAGCTGCCGTTGTCGTGCCCTGCTTCGGCAATTTTTTTCTGAATGCGCTCCTGCGAAGTTTTTATTGTATCAAAAGTGACGGTAAGCAACTGTGTGGCATCGCTCCAGTTAGCGGTTTTGGCTTTGGCATCCTTAGCCGCTTTTTCAATTCGCTGCCTGCACATATCGCAGTTTCCGGCAACAGCAAACGACACAGTTTTCAGGTAATCAGCCTGCGCAAACAGGTGTACAGGGAGCAATAATAAAACAGATAATATATGTCTGTGCATAAAATGGATTTATATAAATAATTGATTAACTCAGTAAACGGGTCAACAATCATTTATATCAAATCCTGAAATTGGCATACAATACCGTTCTGTCTGAAACTAACGGCGGCGGTAAGTTATAATATTGCGGATGGGCCTTAAGCAGGCTGCTGTGCAGGAGCAGGTCGTGGTACGCAGCCGGCTCAGCAGCAGTAAATGAAAGCTGCTGAAAATTATATTCCTGCTGCAGATTGGGTTTTTGATCGGACGATACTTTTAGGGTAAGTGATTTATTGTCGCAGCATTTTTTGTCGCCCATTTCCATGCCACAGTCATCCTCATGCTGGGTGTGCAGGGATATTTTTACTTCTTTTAGTTCACCACAGCAATAAAAATAATTCAGGCTGAAGCCGAAGCTGGCAAAGCCGTAAGCGAGGAATAATATGAGGAAGAAACCTTTTCTCACCACTGCAAAGGTAGCGCAATCCAGGCTGATAAAAAGTTAAGGTTTATGAAGCAGTTTTATACTTATTGTTGTGGGATGTTAAAATAGCTGTATAAAAAATATCAATAACCCGCAACAAAAGGAAGCAGACAAATTAGAGACAAGAGTTCACAATCTCCTGCTGTGCTGTTCGTTGTTCTTCCTTACAGATGGCCTGCGCACAACACCAATAGCAGCAAGGAAATAAATTTGTAAGCTTATTTCCTTTTCCCCCAAGTATCAAACACTAGCCTTTCCTCTACTGAAAGAGAATCGCAAATTACACTAATAGTATGGGCTATTGTTAATTCTCCATTTTCATATGTTTCCGTTTTTTGTATAGAACACCCAATTGAGTCACCAAAAAACTTCATAAACTCTACAACACTTGTTACTCCGCATTTGGCATAAGCTTTTATAATCACATCAATCCCATTGACTCTTTTTACAATACTGAACAGTTTAGAAGGAGAACCATCTAGTATCGTATCCTTTATCATAGACATACTATCATACGTAATTGGGGCCAAGGAATAAAAATTCCATATGCCTTCCTTTTCCACTGAATCAATATTTGCATACTGCTTAATTGATGTAGACGTATCAGAAAAATTGGTGAAAGAAACATACTTGTGTTTATCAGGGTTTGCATAAATAAAATATATTATTTTACTACTATATTCTTTATTGCCAAGTGTATCCTCAGCAAATATAAGTTCTGGCACCTCCTGTATTGTAACATTTCCATCGAACCATACAGTATATGCTACTTTAATACTATCTTCATACAGCAAGGGGTTATACATCGTGAAGGCAACCTGTACCTTCCCTTGATTTTGAAATCTATTGCTCCTACCAGAAAAAAAACTACAGGATATGGCAAACAAACATATCAGATGAGCAAAGAATTTCATTACCGAAAGGTTAAGATTTGGAATATCTTTATTACAAGGGCCAATTTACTTCAGAAAAAGCCTTTGTAACAGAATTACTTATTCTAATTTTTGAATTATTTATAAAAACGAATTGCCCTTGTAAAAAAGTTGTCGTCAATGTAGGGGAATTAACAGTAACATTTGTTTCTTCTACTACAAAATCAGTTGACCCTAAATGAAATTTATATATCTCGCCTGAAAAAAATCCTTCAATGAATTTGTTTTTCAAGGGGTTTCTTGGGAAAAATTTGCCTACTAAGTAATGCTTAGCCAGCACTCCGCCTCCTCCCTGACTGGGCGCTAGAACTCCAACTTGCCACTCAAAAGCCGCGGTTCTATAAAAAGCCCCAATCTCATCATCCTCACCATAATCGGGCAATGTAGGGCCACCACCACCGGGACCTGGTTCTTCGGAAGGGCAGGTAGTGACAATTGTCGAACCTACATATTCCCATTCAGTACAATAAACTGGGTTACGTGCCTGCTCTCGCCCGGTATTTTTTGCTACATTATAATAGCAATAACGTGCATACTGATCAATAACCTCTATCACACAATCTTCTTCCAGAGGCTCCACTCGCTGAGAATCGCTTTGATCTATATATTTCTTTTTTAGATATCCTATTATCTTACCTCCCTTATAACGCCAACCATTAATAAATATCCCATATAAGCTTGTATAAAAAAAAGTTCCTGTAAACTCTTGCCGGTTAAAATAACTAAGGGCAGTATCATTATTATCAGACTCATCCTTCGGCACAGCATGCATCAGTACAACTTCAACAACTCCAGTATTTTTACTTTTCAACACCAGCAAGTGGGTGTTTTCTTTAACTCTTTCAGCAGTATTTATATCTCCCGATTCCCTTAGGCTAAAACCGGGAACATCATCAAATTTTACAGGCACTTCCACCACATACCATTTTGCATCCTGCCCTGATATCCCGTTATCCCATTGCGGAGCAGGGTTTCTGAATTTTCCTGTGTCTAATGAACCTCGAGAAGAACTTATACCAAAATTCTGTTCAAACCAGTTTTTGGCATCCTCAACGGAAAAAACAACTTCATTAGCATTAGGATCTATCAGACCCTGATTAGTCTTCTGGCATCCAAATAAAATAAAGAATGTGGAATAAATAGCGAATAAAACGCCATAATGATTTTTTTCATTTGAACAAGGTTTAATGTATAGAAGATATGCGACGGGCAAATATAGTATTTAAAATAAGTATTCAAAATTTTGCCCATGATGTTGCATACTGAAGTTGTCACACAGGAAAAACACTAATAGCAACAGCAACACCCGGGATTATCAGCTATCCTCCGTAAAGCGGTAGCTGGCATGTACATCGTAATCTATTCCATGTTTTATTTTCAGCTCATTGATATAGCGAAGCTGGCTTTTTGTATGAGGGCTGGCCACTCCATCCCCGCATGGTTCAAATGAATGCAGCAGCATCTCCTCCAGCGTACCGCTTACAGTAAGCCCTTTATACATTGCCAGGTCTTCCAGTAATGCCGCCAGGCGTTTCTCTATGCGTACAGGCACATCCACTCTGTCCACCGGCAGGGATGGTGTGCGGGTGATAATATAATGACCGAAGCCAAGATAATTTCCATAAGGATCCCGTACCTGGTAGTCCCGCATATGGTAAGGCCTGTCGGCAATGGGCTCAGTGATCTCCACCTTGTTTTCCTGGTGAAACCGGTAAAAGGCATCCACATCTTCCACGGAAAAATAAGCCATGCCGGATCCGCCTTTGCCCGCATTGGTCATCAGGTGTACGGATACATTTCCAAGTGTCATGCCGGCAAAATGCGGCGGGCTGCCCCAGGTAAAATCCAGCCTGAACCCCAGTTTTTCCGAATAAAACCCGACAGCTTCCCCGATATCACTTACTATAAAACCCGGGTTGACAGATTCACAGTTGATAAAAGGCGTTGACATAACAAATATTTTTCCTAAAATACAGCTTTCCGCAGGAAGCAACCCGGAGATGGCTGACACTTACCGGGCTGGTGATAATTCATTTCTTGCACCATTCACTATTGCCGGTGCCTCCGCCTGCTAATCTTTCCAGCCCCACGGAGCAGCCGGTGCGGCCACTGTCCTGCCCAGGTCAAATCGTATGCTAAACAAGCGGTCTGTGCCCATACGCCGAAGGTTATAGGTAAAATATTTCCCGGGTACAAGCTCTATCCACCATACATTTCCGCCTGCAGCGGCTAACATATCGGTCGTTTGCCGGTCTGCCGGAAAAAACTGTACCGTTGTTGTCCCGCTGTTGGTAGTATACCCGCCATACAGGGTGATGCTGTCTGCAGATCCATCCCGGTGCCGGTGATCATGCTTTAGCAGCAGATCCGTTTTCCTTTTGGTCAGCACCCAGGTGCGGGAAAGATCATCGCCCACCACAAAGGGAATCCGGATATCATTTTCCGAACAGGATCTGACATGCATGACCAGCTTTTTATTTTTAAATGTGGTATCATTAGCCGGTGCGGCTATCACAGTTCCTTCATAGCTGTTGCCGCAAAGCTGCTGCAGTGCCTGCCAGAAAGCCTGCTGGTGCTGGTGCAGCTCATCCGGCGGCGATGTTAATTGCCTTTCTGAACGGCAGGATAGTAATACCATCAGCAACAGGGCAGAAATATGATAAAGCTTATGCATGCTCCAAAGTAAAGATTTTTTTCGTACCCGGTGCTGCATGCTGAAGTGATTGTACAGGGAAAAATCTCAATAATCCATACGTGAAAGGAAAGGAATAAATTGTCCCAGTTTAAAACCGGTAAGAACATAAGGATATCAAAGTCTCCGACTTCGGATAGCGGATGCCTGTACCACGCAAGAAACCGGGAGAGATTATTGTCGGCATCCGGAGTCAAAACTGACAAAAGAATCGTAGATTTAGCTTTACATTTTTTCATCTAAATCTTTCAGCTATGCCTATTGTAAAAGTAATTGAAGTTATTGCCTCTTCCTCAAAGGGGGTGGATGATGCTATTCAGACCGCGGTGAGCGAAGCTTCCAAAACCGTGAGAAATATTGATTCGGTATATGTAAAGGATATCAAAGCACATGTAAAGGACGGAAAGGTCACCACGTATGGGGTGGTGTGCAAGATATCGTTCCGGGTTGATTAATGCGAAAACAATTGCAATTAAAGAAAAATCCTGCC
>DAOLFI010000301.1:0-4943 GCA_035326385.1 Niabella sp. | reverse complement strand
TTAGCCTTCGACAAGCTCTCCGAAGGAGTCCCTTGGACAGGCTGACAATACTTTTGGGTCAGCCCCGGTCTACAATACCATTTTTGTCACTTCTTTTGCATCTTCATTCAAATACAGGTCATCTATTGAAACATAAACCGGGTCTGTATCTTCGGGCAAAAGCCGAAACAATCCGCCTCTTTTGGCAATATTCAGGGCTTTAAATACCAACTCACTGCAATACATCTTATCATCAGTATAGAAATTAAAGAACATGTCAAACGGCAAACCTGCTGTATAATGGTTACGCAACCACTCCGTAAGTATATGCGTTTCTTTGGAGTCCAGGGAATACCTGAATACAGCAATCCTGTCCACTGCTCCCGGATCACAAAATACTTCCAGCTCCTGCCTCAGCAGTTTCTGGGAAGGATTATAGCTTCCTCCCAAAGCATGATACACAAACACCGTGTCGTTTTCAATCTGGATGATGCCGCAATGGGAATAGGTTTTGTCTTTCCGGTTAAAGCTGCGCGCAGTACGGCTTACGTCATCTGTTCCGTTTCTTACTATCATATCTCCATTCTTAAGCAAGGATTTTAAGCTATTCATCTTACCAGAAGCAGCATCATAACTTTTCCCGGTACAGGCCACTATCCAAAAAAGAAAAAGGCATCCGCCTAAACGGATACCTTCGAAGGTAAAATGGGCTTTACCTTTATGAGTTATGCCCTTCCCTTTCTGCTGTTCTTTCATGCTCGGCATTATAGGCCTTAATGATAGCTTTTACCAAACGGTGCCTTACCACATCTTCTTCATCCAGCTCAATATAACCAATACCAGGTATATTACGTAATATGCGGGCAGCAGTTTTTAAACCGCTACGCTGGTTCTTAGGCAGGTCTACCTGCGTCATATCACCGGTGATAATGGCTTTTGCATTAGCGCCGATACGTGTAAGGAACATTTTCAATTGCAGGTCTGTAGCATTCTGCGCTTCATCCAGGATAATAAAGGCATTATCTAAAGTACGGCCGCGCATATAGGCCAGCGGCGCAATTTCAATAGCCCTTGTTGTCATGAAATAGCCCAGCTTATCTGCCGGTATCATATCATCCAGCGCATCATACAGGGGTCTTAAATACGGATCAATTTTTTCTTTAAGGTCGCCGGGTAAAAAGCCCAGGCTTTCGCCTGCTTCTACTGCCGGCCTTGTAAGAATGATCTTTTTCACCTGCTTATTCTTTAAAGCTCTTACAGCAAGCGCTACGGCCGTATAGGTTTTACCTGTACCCGCAGGGCCAATGGCAAAAACAATGTCATTCTTCTCCGCTTCCTGCACCAGGCGTTTCTGATTCGCTGTACGGGCTCTTACACTTTTACCATTGGGGCCAAACACCAGTACTTCGTTGGGGTTACGTTCCATAAAATTGTCAATCACTTCTGCATCGTCTCCTCCCAGTATCTGGTCGAAATAATTATTACTCATACTGCCATTTCTTTCTAAATAAGAAATAGCCAGCTTGATTTTTTCGGTAGCAGCCTGTATCTGTTCGGGAGAACCGCTCAGCTTTAGCTGGGTGCCGCGCGAAAGAATCTTAAGTAACGGGAATTTCTTTTTAAGGATGTCGAGCTTAGCATTGTTAACCCCAAAAAAATCAAGCGGGTTAACAGTTTCAAGGTTAATAATTGTTTCTGTCAATGCTTTGTAGTTTACGATTAAAGCTCCCGGCAAAGGGCAACCGGTTTATTTTGCGTCATCATGCATGTTACATGATGCCTGCCCTTCTTTTCCAAATATATTTTTTCTACTCAAAAGAACAGAAATTAACTTATTCACAAAATGTGGATTCTGTTAAATGTTTTTTAATTAAGAAATGCTTATAAATAAGGATTGAACAAAGAGCACAGTTTTGCAGCCATGAAAACTTTACTGCTTTTGTTATGCTGCTTTATATACCATTCGGTTACAGCACAATATAAGCTGCATGGCAAAATTACCAATACCCGGCTGGAGCCTCTGGCATTTGCCAGCGTTCAGCTTAAAGGCAGCCGTACCGGTGTACTGAGCAAAGAGGATGGCAGCTTTAGCTTTGAGTTAAGCGGCGGTGTTTATGAGGTTATCATATCAATGATTGGTTACCATCCGCGCTCTATAAAGGTTGTAATTAATAAGCAGAACTTTGAACAATCTATTATACTGGAAGAAGATGCTCAAAGCTTATCAGCCGTAACGGTGAGGAGTAAAGCACGTGACAGGGCAGAAGAATACATCCGTCAGGTTATCCGGCACAAAGAAGCTATACAGGCCGCATCAGGCGCTTACAGCTGCGATGTTTATATAAAAGCCGTTCGTGAAGATTCAGCAATAGCCTCCTCAAAGAAGAGAAAAGTAGTTAAAGACAGTGCAAGCCTCCGGGCTGTACCACCATTATCCATGAGCGAAATTTATTTAAGACTGGATTATGAAAGTCCGGCCAGATTTAAAGAAGAACGCAAAGGCATTACACGCAGAGGGAATACCCGCAACCTGTTTTATTTATCTGTAACGCAGGGCCGGTTTGATTTTTATGATAACCTGGTGAAAGTACCTGCATTATCAGTAACACCATTCCTGTCACCGGTAAGCTATAGCGGTCTAATCGCATACAAATACAAAACGCTGAAAATTGAAAAAAAGGGGAACCATCATATTTATACCATCGGTATTAAGCCCGGCGGACTTAGCAATGCCACGGTTAGCGGAGAAATAGTTATTGATGACAGCGCATGGGTTATTTTGAGATCGAAACTCTCTTTTCCCAAATACCACCTGCCCGAATATGATTTTTTTGAAGTGGAACAATATTATGATTGGGTGGATCACCAGGCATGGATGATCACCGGGCAAACCTTTACTTATCGCTCCAATACCAGGCGGCTTACGGCATCGGGAACCACAACGGTTACCTACAAAAATTTTGAGCTGAATAAAAAATTCGACAAAAAATACTTCGGTCCCGAAATAAGCGCGGCCACAAGGGATGCCTATCGCAGGGACAGCACCTTCTGGGCATCTGTAAGAACAGTGCCCCTGACCGTAAAAGAAATCAGGTTAATACAATATACCGACAGCGTATATGCAGTGGTCAATAGCAAAGCATATCTTGATTCCATAGACAGGAAAAACAACAGGGCTAACTGGAAAAACATTTTATATAAAGGCCAGACACTGAGTTATCATGAAAAAGGCACCCAGTATATTTTACCCTCCATTGCATCTACCATTTCCTTCAGCTTTGGCGGATACAGGACACAGTTGCCTTTTTCTTTTTATAAAACCGATAGCCTGAAAAAAACAATAAGACTTTACAGCAATATCAGCTATGGTCACCTGAATAAAGATGTGAATGGCCGCATTAATTTATCCAGGAGGTATAATGCTTTTAACCAGGCCGCCTATCATGTCAGCATGTCAAGGGATTTTGCGGCTATTTATTCGGGTGACGCATGGATCAACCAGCTCAAGCGCACTAATTATTACCTGGATAATTCAATAGGTGCAGGATGGAGCAGGGAAATCATCAACGGGTTATATGTAAAAACAAATTTTAGCATTGCTTTAAGGCGAAGCCTGGCGGGGTATAAGACCTATAACTTTGTAGACAGTATTTTTAACAATGTAGCCGGAGAAGATGCAGGAACAGCGCCTGCCTTCAATGCGTACAATGCGCTGTACGGAGATCTGGAGATCAGTTATACTCCCTTTCAGCCTTATATGCGTGAACCATTGGAAAAAGTGATACTTGAACCCACCTGGCCTACCTTTTATATGCAATGGCGCAAGGGTATACCACGCCTGCTGGGAAGTGAGGTAAACTTTGATTATACGGAGCTGGGCATCAGGCAATACCTGCGGATGGGGCTTATAGGTAATGCCCAATACACGCTTAGATCAGGAGGCTTTTTAAACACAAAAGACCTGCGGCTGGTAGATTATAAATGGCAGCGTCGCGGAGATCCTGTTTTCTTTATGAACCCTAACGAAGCTTTCCAGTCGATGGATTCTACTTTCCCCGTATTCAAAAGATTTTATGAGGGACATTACTTTCATGAGTTTAACGGGGCCATCCTTAATAAAGTACCGTTACTTAAAAAGATGGGGTTACGCGAAGTGGCCGGAGCCGGATTTTTAATTGCCCCGGAGAGAAATCTGCAATATGTAGAAGCCTTTGCCGGAATTGAAAGGGTATTTAAGCTGCCCTTCCAAAATTTTCAGAAAGTAAAGCTGGGCGTATATGCTTCAAGTGCCTTTGCCAACCAGTTCCAGACGCCTTTCCAGTTTAAAATAGGCCTCACTACCTGGGATACTTTTGGCAATAAGTGGAGATAATTTCATAAATTCGGTTGTCCATAGCATCCATAAAACTAAAAACTCATGTACGAAACAACTCCTTCTTTTCCAACCGGCTCTATTCTCTTTCTTATAGCTGTGTGTGTATTTTACATCTACTGTATGTGGAAAATATACCGCAAGGCAGGTTACCAGGGCTGGGAAGCTATCATTCCGATTTATAGTACTTATATTCTTTTAAAGATAGTGGGTAAACCCTGGTGGTGGCTGCTGCTGATGCTGATCCCGGGCGTTAATATCATTTACGCTATCTGGACCTACAACATGCTTTCGAAAAGCTTTGGTAAAACTGAGCTTTTTACTGTAGGGCTTTTACTGCTATCTTTTATTTTCATCCCCGTATTAGCTTTTGGCGATGCAAAATATTTAGGCCCTTATGGAGATAGAGCGGCTTTTCTTTCTTATGGAGATAAGAATAGATTTGATTTTGAAAATCCCCAACAATTATAACAGGGCTTCCAAATAGAGAGAGGTTGTATTAAGAGTATGTATAAAAGCTTTTAATACAACCTTTGGTTTATATAGCTTTCAGCTTTGCTACTGCGTCTATAGGGTCTTTTGCCCTGAACAC
>DAOLFI010000300.1:0-4947 GCA_035326385.1 Niabella sp. | reverse complement strand
CTGCAGTTTATAAGCAATCAAAAAACAGGAACAGATGTTGAAAACGTGAGTGAAAACGTGAATGAAAAACCCTCTTTAAATCAACAAAAAATTATTAACGCTATAAAAAGTAATAAAAAGATAACCTATACAGAACTTTCAAAGCTGGTAGGCATAGCGCCAACAAATGTGGCCAGGAACATTAAAAAATTAATCGAAACTAAAAGGCTTATCCGCGTTGGCCCTGCAAAGGGTAGATATTAGGAAGTGAAAGATTGAAACTGATGATTATTCTCCCTGAAAACAGGAACTTACTGTAACACACGTCAACTCCTCATAATAAAACAAAAGCCGGACTTTTCCATTTTACTTAAACAGGTTATAACGGAGTCCTAAAAACCCCCTGATACCCTGGTTAGGCCCATACACATAAGAAGGATCAAATGTCAATCCGTAAGGGTTATCAGGCGTAACCATTGCCTGTCCATCAGCATCAAACTGTACATCTTTATCAAACGGGTCATGCGCTCTTGCTATGATAAAAGGGTTGCCCTTATTGGGCGTCCAGTTCAGCAGGTTTTTTACACCACCATAAATTTCTATTTTATCGCCTATACGTTTGGTCAGCTGAATATTCTGAATGCTCCACCAGGGTGAATATTCCCTGCGGGGATCCCATTCGCTTAACAAGGGCAGGCGCATGGGGCCATACAGGTTACCTGTATAATCAATACTCAAACCGATATCGTTAAAGGTGTAGCCAATATTCCATACGCCCGTAAATTTTTCGGCAAACATCTGGCGTATTTTTTTGCCCTCTTCTGTATTATATACATCCATTGCTGTGGCACCTGCCAGCACCTTTAATCCATTGGGAAATACCATATCAATATTCAGAGAAATACCTCTTGAAACAGCATAGCCCTCTAAATTAGCATAAATGATCTTGTTGGGATCTGTATCATAATCAGGAATGATCTTATTGGTAAAATAAGTATAGAACGCAGCGGCATCCAGGCCAATGAAAGTGCCGCCGGCAACTATCTTTTTCACAAAATTGATGTTCCCGTTCCATGAAGTTTCAGGCTTTAACGCTTCTTCAAACACCACTTCCCTTGCCCCTGTTAAAGCAGCATGATCTTCGGTAAATACATTGGCTACCCGGTATCCGTTACCAAAGCTTAAGCGCAGCACATTATTTTTATCGGGCGAGCTCCATTTGTAATTGATACGTGGGGACAAAATGCTCCCATGCAATGAGTTATAATCGTAACGGAGGCCCAGCAAAAGCTTATGGTTATCATTCAGCGTAATCTCATCCTGTACAAATACGCCCGGCAGGTTGGTTTTTGTTGGTTTATTCCGATCAATATTAGTGGCATCTGCTGTAGCAGGTGTATTATCGTCATAATAAGTGTAGCGGTAAGTAAGACCGGTTAAAAGGTCATGTTTCCCCAATGTTTTAAACCAGTTTAACTGGCCAAAACCAATGTACTGGTTGGCCATAAAAGGCATATTACCGTAAAAAGAGTTCTGGTCATGCCCATTGGCACTAAACAGGAACATCATTTTTTCTTTTACCGGTAACTGGTAATTACCAAAAAGCTCCCAGCGGCTGGTGTAAATGCTTTCGCCATACACTTCATCACCGCCGCGGTATTTTTTAGCCCAGTTCATTTCACCGCCCCAACGGTCTTCATACACATAGCGCCCGGCGAGCGAAAACAAACGGTTATCTTTCCTGTCAAAGCTCCATTTATTAAAGACAGATATCCGGTTTTGAAGCGTTACATCTGTAAAGTTGTCGTTGTTGTTATCAACAGGGTTTTGATAGTTAAAGTAATTAACTCCTAATAAGGACTGCGCTTTTTTACCGGCTTTGAACTTAGCTGCAAGATCTGCATTTACTTCACCCCAGGTTGTCCCAAATACATCGGCTGAAAAAAGCGCTGCGCTACCGGGCTTTTTGGTAATGATATTAATTAAGCCGCCCACCGCTTCGCTGCCGTAGAGCGTAGATGCCGGTCCTTTTACAATTTCCACACGGTCAATAAGTGATTGTGGAATGCCGCTTAATCCATATACGGTAGACAGGCCGCTAACAATAGGCATACCATCTATCAACACCATGGTATAGGGACCTTCCAGCCCGTTAATGTGAATATCCCCGGTATTGCAAATATTACAGTTTAACTGCGGGCGAACGCCATTGATATTCTGCAAGGCATCGAAAACAGAAGGTGTTGGATTGGCTTTGAAAAATTTAGCCGAATAAACCTCAACCGGAACAGGGCTTTCCAGCCTGGATACTTCTTTCATAGTCCCGGAAATAACTACCTCACCCAGGTCTGTATAGGACCTTTTTTCAAGTGTAACATTTACAGCTGTTATTTCACTGTTTACATCCACTTCGGTTTTATAAGTGTTAAACCCCATAAAGCTTACTTCCAGCTTCCAGGCTCCGTAAGGGATATTGGTTAATTCGTAGTTGCCCGAGCTGTCTGATACGGCTCCCTTTTTTAATTGATAAACAGAAATAGTTGCAGCTTCTATAATCTTACCGTCAGCATCCCTAATTGTTCCTTTTACTGTTCCGGTCTGGGCAAAACTGAAAAGACTAATACAACTCACACAAGTCGCCAGCAAAAATCCTTTAAATTCTAACATATATACATTATTTATATCATCATCAATTTAGAATAACAAAAATAATAAGTTAGATAAATCTAACAAAATTATTTTATTAACATTTTTTTAGTTGCTGTTTGTATTGATAAGCCCGTTTCATGATTTCGCAAACAGCAGCTGATTGATTGTGGCATCGGTTACCCATAACCCAGATGTTTTGTAATCAGTATCCAAGGAAAACAAAAAATGAATAGAATACGCTTTACTAAATTGAACCCAGCTGTAAAAGTAATTACTTTTTCACTTTTTTCGCAACTATGTTGCAAATATTATTCATACTTTACGTATATGATATCAGGTGTCTGAAGCAGAGGGTTATTGATATTATAATTCAGCCAAACAAGGATAACAAGTTAGGTTAAACTGATAAAATAATCTTACTAACCTTTTATATTAGATAGTACTAATATTATGTACTTTCGTTTCATGATTTCACATACAGAAGAGAATTATCTGAAAGTATTGTTTGCCCTGACCAGCATAAAAGGAGAAGCCAGCGTAAATGAGCTCAGCAAGCAACTGGATATAAAAATGCCTACCGTAAACAGTATGATGAAACGCCTGGCCGAAAAAGGACTCGTATTATACGAAAGCTACAAGCCATTAAAGCTTACAGACAAG
Organism: Niabella sp.; assembly: GCA_035326385.1. Lineage (GTDB taxonomy): Bacteria > Bacteroidota > Bacteroidia > Chitinophagales > Chitinophagaceae > Niabella. Next base: position 1,659 of record DAOLFI010000300.1, on the reverse strand, counting down.
GGAAAGAACGCCGCTGCCCTGATCATACGGAAACACCGTTTAACCGAAATGTACCTGGTAGAAAAAATGGGATTCGGATGGGAAGAGGTTCATGATATTGCCGAACAGATAGAGCATATACAGTCGCCCCTGTTTTTTGACAAAATGGATGAGCTTTTAGGATATCCGAAAGTAGATCCACATGGCTCACCCATACCTGATATCCATGGAAAAATGAAATCTGATCAGCAGTATAAGAAGCTAAGTGATTGTAAGACTGGCGACAGGGTAACGCTTATGGCTGTAGCCTACTCTTCGGATGAATTGCTTAAATTTCTTAATAGCCGCAAGCTGGTATTGGGTGAGATCCTCACCGTTATGTCCCGGGAACCCTTTGATAACAGTATGTTTGTATCTTATTCAAACAGGAAAAAAGAAATGCTCAGCAGTAAGGTCTGCGACAAATTGCTTGTACAAAAGAAGTAAGAGCTCCTATACACAACGCCTGCGTAAGACTTTAGCTATGAATAAAGAGGACAGATAACAGATGATAGATGACAGACACAAGACGTTAGATTTTAGTACTTAGTATTTAGACGACAGACTGTCAAACTATAAATCATAAGTACAAGGCCGGACACAGCCTTCCGACTTCTGACCTCGGACTTACGGACTATTTCCAGAGGCCCGAAGATTGCGCTTCACTTAGCCTTTACTGATCCACTCAAAAACAATGGCGGCCAAAATTCCGCCAGCAACAGGTCCCACAACAGGCACCCAGCTATAAGCCCAGTCACTGCTGCCTTTTTTACCTATTGGTAAAATGGCATGCATGATACGGGGTCCCAGATCCCTTGCAGGATTGATAGCGTAGCCGGTAGCGCCACCCAGGCTCAAACCAATAGCCAAAACCAGTAAAGCTACAGGTAAAGCATCTAATGCTCCCAGGCTGTTGTCAGGGGTAATAATAAACAACACAGCCAAAATGAAGATAAAGGTTGCCAAAGTTTCGGTAAGCAAATTATGAAACGGGTTTCGTATGGCAGGTATAGTACTAAAAGTAGCCAGCTTTGCTACTGTATCTTCGGTTTGGGAATAATGCTGTTTATATATGAGCCATACCAATAAGGAACCCAGCATGGCACCCAGCATCTGCCCGCCTATATACTGCTATATTAACCCCGGCTCAATCTTTGCAAGCCATACCAAAGCCAGCGTAACGGCCGGGTTGAGGTGTGCCCCGCTTGCCTTTGACGAAATAAACACGCCTGCAAAAACTGCCATGGCCCATCCAAAAGTAATAACGATCCAGCCACTGTTATGGCCTTTGGTCTTACTCAAAACTACGTTGGCCACTACGCCATTACCTAAAACAATCAGAATGGCTGTACCTATCAGTTCGCTTGTAAAAATATTCATAAGCCCCCTTTTTTCCCCGAAAGGGGAATGAAAAAAATTGTTTAAATTAATATTATAATTGACGCCCCGTCTCGCGATAAACAGCCTCCCCTTCGGGGAGGTTGGAGTTGCCTACTCCGCCCAAGCCTGTGCCGCCTTGATAGCACGCTTCCAATTGCTTTGCAACAGCGTTCTTACCTCTTCTTTCATATATGGATCAAACGTTTTTTCTTTTTCCCAGTACGCCTGCACTTCATTAATATTTTGCCAGAAGCCTACCGC
>DAOLFI010000299.1:0-4986 GCA_035326385.1 Niabella sp. | reverse complement strand
ACTGGCAAAGAGTTGCGCTGCATCCTGCACCACTTCTCTTATTTTATTCCTGAAAGTAAGTTTAATGATTCTTGAAAAAGGCGGATAAGCAAAAAGCGCCCGTTTGGCTATTTCATCCTGGTACATAGCATCATAATCATGATACTGCACCTGCACCAATATGGGGTGCGCCGGTTGAGCCGTTTGCACCAGTACCTTGCCTTTGCCATGCTTACGCCCGGCACGCCCGCTAACCTGTTCCATCAGCTGATACGCTCTTTCATTCACCCTGAAATCAGCAAAAGACAAAATGCCATCAGCGTCTAAAATGCCCACCAGGCCTACGTTTTCAAAATCAAGTCCTTTTACCACCATTTGCGTACCTACCAGTATGTCTACTTTATGTTGCTCAAAAGCCTGGATCAGCTGGTCATGCGCGTTTTTGCCACGTACCGAATCAATATCCATCCTGGCTGTTCTGGCATCAGGAAAAATTTCCTGCAAAGCTTCTTCTATTCTTTCGGTACCAAATTGCTTCTGCACAAAATCATGGCTGCCACAGGCTGCGCAGGTGGTCATAGGCGGATAAGTAGTACCGCAATAATGGCAAACCAGTTTATTATAAAACTTATGAAAGGTAAGCGATACATCGCAGTGCCTGCATTGAGGTATCCAGCCGCACGCATTACAGCGCTGGTAAGGAGTATAACCGCGCCGGTTCTGGAACAGTATTACCTGTTTCTTATTATGCAGGGCCAGCTGAACCGCATCACGCAGTGGCTGTGTTAAAATGGTTTCAGTGATATCTTTTGCCCGGAACCTGCGCGTATCAATCATTTCAATAACAGGCATCTCCACATCGCCATAACGCTGCATTAATTTAACCAATCCATATTTTTCTTTGGAAGCGTTATAGTACGATTCTAAAGAAGGTGTGGCGCTGCCTAAAACCACTTTACAGTTTTCGTATAACGACGACATATAAATAGCAGCATCTCTTGCATGGTAACGCGGCGCCGGCTCCATCTGCTTATAAGAAGTATCGTGCTCTTCATCACAAATAATAAAGCCCAGGTTATCAAAAGGCAGAAACAGCGCAGAGCGCGCGCCCAGCACCACTTTCAGCTCGCCACCCTTTACCTTGTTCCATATTTCTATTCTTTCATTCTGTGAAAATTTGGAATGATAAACGCCTATATGTCCGCCAAAATGTTTTTGCAGCCTGCGGATGGTTTGAGAAGTCAGTGCAATCTCCGGCAACATGTACAACACCTGCTTCCCCGTTTTCAACTGCTCTTCTATCAGCCTGATATAGATCTCTGTTTTGCCGCTGGAAGTAACTCCATGCAACAGGCAAATATTTTTTTGAGCAAGCGATGCCTTAATCTCCGAAAATGCTTTTACCTGAGCTTCCGACAGTTCAAAATCTACATGAATGTTTTTAGGAGACTGCCTCACCCTGTCTACAATTCTTTTATCGGCGATCAAAATCCCTTTCTCTACCAGTCCCTTAAACTGCGCCTCGGTGGCTCCTGCCTTTTTCAATAAAGCAGCTTTGGCCACATCGCCTTCAGCTTTTTGAAAATGCAGATAAGCCAGCAGCAGCTCCATTTGCTTTTCGGCACGCTGCAGGCGTTTATCTTCATTCAGTAATTTCTCCAGAGCCGTTTCTGCAGCGTATTCCGGCGCCAGCATTACGAATGTTTCCTTTTTAGGATTATAAGTTTCCTTCAACGCTTCCCATACATAGCAAATGCGCTTTTGTATGAGCCGGTTGATAACAGGATATACATGAGTGGCATCTAATATCTGCTGTACTTCTGCCAGTTTCAGCTCCTTTCTTATCAGTAAAGCTTCTGCTACCAGGTATTCTTCATTATCCAGGTCTGTAAAATCCTCTCCGGCTTCTTCATTAAAGACCAAAACGGTTTCGCTGCTTAGCTTAAAATGAGCCGGTAAGGCCGCGGCCATTACTTCCCCCTCTGTACACATATAATAAGTGGCCATCCACTCCCATAACTGCAGCTGCTGTGGATATACCACAGGCTGTACATCCAGAACATTCAATATTTCTTTCGGCTCAAAAAATTCAGGAGCATTGGCATGTAAAAATTTTACAATACCTGCATACCGCTTGTTCTTACCAAGATTTACCTCTACCCTGCAACCCGCCTTAACCGTTTCCAGCAAATGTTCAGGTACCTGCCAGGTATAATTAAGCGGCAGGGCCAGCGGAATAATGATCTCCGCAAAAACGGGTTTTCCGTGGCTGTTATTATATAATCCAGGTGTATGCGGCATGTAGTGCAATATACTTACTGTTTGGAAATCCAGGGAGCCTTGTGCGCAATAATTGCCTGCTCCATTTTTTCGTGCACTTTACTTTTCAGAGCAGGAAGATCGCTCATGGTCATTCCTGCCACAGGTATTTCTTCAAGATAAACCACCCTGCTGATTCCCGGGTTGAGCGAAAAAACAGCGCTATAATGCATCCTGTTGTAAGTATCCAGGAATATTACAGGTTTCACCGGGGTTTGTGTTTCGATTGCCAGCTTAAAAGCGCCGTTGTAAAACTCCTTTAAGGGCGCGCTTGTTTCGTTAAAAGTACCTTCGGGAAAAACAAAGATAGAAATACCTTTATTTAGAACGGAGCGCAGCAAACGCAGGCTAAGCGCCCGGTGCTGTGCATCGCTTCTGTCTACCGTAACAATAGCATACTTGTAGATAAATCCAAAAACCGGTACTTTGGTCATTTCAATTTTTCCTAACGGCCGCAGCGGTTTCCTGAACACTTTTACCAGCATAGGAATATCCAGGTAGGAAATGTGGTTGGCTACAATAATGTACTTTTTGTTATCATCGTGCGGCGCATCATATATTTTCTTTACAAAAAGAAAAGTAAGCGCAAACCATATATCGGCCCATAAAACACATAACCTGTAAATAATATTGCCGCCTTTTATCCTGCCAAAAAAGCTGGCAATGATAACAAAAGGAAATACCAATAGCATTAGCGCTACAAACAGGATGGCTGCATAAATACTAAACAGGAAACGCAGAATTTTCATATCAGTTGGCAAATGTAGGGATTAGTTGAAAAGTTCAGAGGGGAATAAGGCAATAGGGTGTGAGTCAGGATCACACTCTGTTGAACTGCCCTTAACTCAACATATCAACCTTTCAACTTTTCAACTTAACTTTGCACCCTTATGCAGGGCACAAAAACAGTAGCTTTTCACACTTTGGGATGTAAACTCAATTATTCCGAAACCTCCTCTATTTCAAGAATGATGGAAAATGAAGGTTTTGTGAAGAAGGAATTTACAGAACAGGCTGATGTGTATGTAATAAACACCTGCTCTGTTACCGATAATGCAGACAAAGAGTGCCGCCAGTTGGTGCGCCGCATTCAGCGTAAGGCGCCGGAAAGCATTGTGGTGATCACCGGCTGCTATGCACAGTTAAAACCTAAAGAAATAGCTGAAATACCGGGGGTAGACCTGGTTTTGGGCGCCGCAGAAAAATTCAATATTACCAAACATATTAAGGAAATAACCAAAGGCGATTCGGCAAAGATCTGCAGTTGCGATATTGAAGCAGTAAGCGGGTTCAACCCCTCATTTTCGCTTGGCGATCGTACCCGTACTTTTTTAAAAGTGCAGGATGGCTGCGATTATAATTGTTCCTTCTGCACCATTCCTATGGCGCGTGGTAAAAGCCGGAGCGACAGTATTACCAACGTAATTAAAAGCGCGGAAAGGCTGGCAGCAGAAGGAGCGAAAGAAATTGTGCTTACCGGCATCAACCTGGGTGATTTTGGTAAAGGCCCTGACGGACAGGCACCTGTATCGATCAATAACAGGGAAGAGAATTTCTTCTCTCTTATTAAGGAGCTGGATAATGTTAACGGTATTGAACGGTACCGCATATCTTCCATAGAGCCCAACCTGCTTACCAACGAAATTGTAGAGTTTGTTGCTAACAGCAAAAAGTTCATGCCCCATTTTCATATACCGCTACAAAGCGGCAGCAACAAGATTTTAGGGCTGATGCGCAGGCGTTATAAACGTGAGCTGTACGCCGAGCGGGTAGGCCTTATAAAAACCCTGATGCCCCATTGTGCTATTGGTGTGGATGTAATTGTTGGCTTCCCTAGCGAAACCGATGCTGAATTTAAAGAAACCTACGATTTTTTGCATGGGTTAGACATCTCTTACCTGCACGTTTTCACTTATTCTGAAAGAGATAATACGCACGCTCTCACATTAAACCCGGTTGTTCCTGTGAACATCAGGCATGAGAGAAATAAAGCATTACGTAACCTGTCTTATATGAAGATGCAATATTTTGAAGCGCAGCATGAAGGACAAACCCGTAAGGTATTATTTGAAAACCATAATAAAAACAGTATGATGGAAGGCTATACCGATAACTATATCCGCGTTAGCGTTCCTTACACATCCGGATGGGAAAATAGTATTGTAGAGTGGAAATTATAGCCTGGTGCTATTTCTTTTTCTTAGCCTGGTACTGCTGGTTTAATCCTTTTATTACTTCATTTGTTATATCGTACGCCGTATCGCTATAATAAAAAAGACCCGGTTCGTGAGAGAATATAAATGAGTAAGTGCCATCAGCATTAAACTGCTGTAAGTAGTCTTTTATATCCTTAATCACACTCATATTTTTAGAGGCTACCCAGTTCTGGAACCCATCTGCAAGTGTCTGCCGCTTTTCCATCATTTCATGCTCTGTATTTTGCAGATCCTCTCTTGCAGCAACAGCCTGCTCTTCAGTCATGGTAGCACTGCGCTGCTCGTAACCCTCTAACTTATTCCTGAATGCTTTTTGCATTCTGTTCAGCTCTGCATCAAGGCTTTCTTTTCTCCGTTCCACTTCATTAGATACGATCTTTGCCAGCTCATATTTATTTTGAATAGAATCCATATTCATATAAGCAAACAGCAGCTTTTTGCCGGTTACCGAATCTTTATTAGCCAAACCGGC
>DAOLFI010000298.1:0-4991 GCA_035326385.1 Niabella sp. | reverse complement strand
TTTTAAATATCATTCTTAAAAAAGAGAAAAGTAAAGACCTGAACGGGTCCATTTCTGTTAATACAGGTATTCCGGATAATCATAGCATCGGTATCAGCATGAGCCGCAGGACCAACAGGTTTAACCTGTTCACGCAAATGGGTGTTGGCAGGCGCTCTCTGCCGAGACACAACAGCAGTATTAATCGAGATTTAGTTAATAATACTGAAGTAACAACCAGCGCAAAGAACTATCGCAATGAAGACTTTTATAATATTACCCTGGGAACAGATTATTATATTAATGATCTGAATGTGCTTACCCTGTCGGGAAGCTATGCTTATGAAGTGGAAGATCAGCCTTCCGAAACAAATTACAGTGCTTATGCAGGTGGTAACCTTTTATCTCAATGGAAAAGACACGAGACCACAGAGGCCACCAATCCGAAATGGCAATATGAGCTGAATTATGAGCGGCAGTTTAAAGACAATAAAAAACATACCTTACTGGCAAGTGCGATCGGTAGTTTTTTTGGGAAAGATCAATCTTCATTATTTAAAAATACGGCTACGCTTGGAACAATCAATGCCAATGACCAGGAAGCGGTTACTGATTTTAAAGAAGCTAACTATACTTTCAAATTGGACTATACACACCCGCTGAATGATCTTTTTTCAATAGAAAGCGGCGCCCAATACCTGGCTAGCCAGGTGGGCAATGATTATATGATAAGAGACTATGTTAATGGGGAATGGGTTACTAATAACCAGCTGACCAACGATTTTCAATTTGATCAGAATGTGCTCGGCCTTTACGGCACAGGAAGCTACGAAGGGGAAAAATGGGGCGTTAAAGCCGGTATCAGGGTGGAGAATACAGATCTGTCTACTGTGCTTGTAAATACCAACCAGGCCAATAACAGGAACTACACCAACTTTTTCCCAACCTTACACACTTCCTATAAATTTAGTCCATCGGTTTCGCTGCAGCTGGGTTATTCACGCAGGATATACCGTCCCCGTTTATGGGAGCTGAATCCGTTCCTGAATATGCGGGATAACTATAATATCAGAACAGGAAACCCGGAGCTGGATCCTGAATACAGCGACTCTTATGAGCTTACCGGGATTTTTAAAACCGGATCGGCCAATTTTAGCTCTAGCATCTATCACCGCTATACCACTGCTGTAATTGAAGAGGTATCCACTTTTGAAGATAATGTAAATACTAACCGGCCCTATAATATTGGTACAAGGACCGCTACAGGCCTTGAAGTTAACGGTAAGTACGGAGTGCTTCGCTGGCTCTCTTTGAATGGCGATTTTAATTATAATTTTTTCAAACGGAAAGGAACTTTCCAGGAGAGAGTGTTTGATTTTGATGGCAACCGGTGGTCGGCAAGGCTTACTGCCAAGGCCGATCTTCCTGCAAACTTTGCCCTGGAGCTGGGCGGGAACTATCAATCCGGTTACCGCTCGGTAAATGCAGAGAATGACCCGTTCGCATACATGGATCTTGGTTTGAGAAAAAAATTATTTAAAGGAAGGCTGGTGGCCAGCCTCTCTGTGAACGACGTGTTTGCTTCAAGAATATCTGTAGCTGAAACAAGCAGGGAAACTTTTTACCTGTATAGTCGTGGCTACCGAGGAAGGATTTTTGCATTTGGGCTGAGCTTTGGTTTTGGCAAAGGAGAGGCAATGACTTATTCCGGGGGAAGGAGAAGATAAAAGGTAAAATGCCTTGTCCAACTCTCATAGCAGAATCTCCCGCATCGGACTCTGCGTTCAGGACATTATATCTCGAAGCCTTTCTTCAGGAGACCTGTGGGGAAGGACATCTCAAGCGTCCATTTTCACACCATCATAGATCTCACTGATGGAAAAATATTCATTTATTGTCTTAATGTAAAGCTGCTCTCCGGGTGAATTATATTCTTCCAGTTCCCAGCGGTGAATACCGTTCAGCCTGAAAGCTTCAAGGTGAACACTTTCCGAATCAATGAGTATATATTCTCTTAAGGTAGGTATATCCCTGTACAGCCTGAATTTTTCCCCGCGATCGTAATCCCTGGTAGATGGTGAAAGTATTTCAATAATGACAGAAGGGTTCAGCACATTCATATCATCATTATTCAGCGTAACCTCTTCTCCGCAAACGACCGAAATGTCCGGATACGTAAACAGAGTGTTGGCTTCAATATGTATGCGCTGGTCACTATGATAGGGCCTGCATTCTTTTCCTTTTAATCGTGTATGCAATGTTGCATATAGATTTCCTGCAATTTTGTTATGCTGCAGTTTTGCACCTGACATAGCAAATATCTCTCCCCTGAAATATTCATGCTTTACCAAAGCTTCAATTTCCATTTCAAGATATTCCTCAATAGTGTATTTTCGTTTACCGTAGTCAACGGCAGGTTCGCGTACTTCCATACTATAAAGTTACGATTTATTTAGCGGAGTTTCCCGCAGAGGGCCCGGGGCCCACAATATTGCTCTTCGGGACTTGCAGTCCCGAAGCTTTATGTTGTAGCCTTTGGCTATTTTCAAATGTAGCCAAAGGCTATATTATAGTCCTGCGAAACAAAATGTTTTGCAGAGCATAGATTATGAAAATGTTACCGTATTATTTTATCATCAGCACGATATCTTTTTCCCGCTCCCTGGGCCAAACAATCAATGATTGTATTTTTCCATTTTTCAGTGTGGCTTCCACCGTGGTTTGCTGTGGTGCATGTAATTTAAAATGCACATTCCAGTCTTTTGGCCATGCAGGAAAAAGATAGATTTTGTCATCCACTGTTTGCATCAGCATTTCCTGCAAGCCTATCATACCGCTGCCTCCCCAGTTATGATCAGGTACCCAGTCAAATCCCGGCCCCCAGAATGCAGGAAAACGGCGCTCACTGTTTTGCAGCTTTAATACAGTCAGCTTTTTTGCATCATCGGTAAGCCCTAAACGGGCTGCAAAAATATTATCCTGTTTCCAGCCTTTATGACTACGGAATTTCAGGGCAAATGTATCCAGCAGGTAAGTGTTACGTGCTGTATCCAGCCCTGGTCTTCCAATGCCGTATAATCCCCAGGGATATACCGGGTACAGTTGTGAGCTTTCTACATTGTTCACTCTTGCCCATAGTTTTGCCGGTGCAAGGGTAGGCTGTCCGTTGTAATTCATGAACGGAAGTGGGGGAATCCGTTTTTCAAAACTTTCAAAATAGGTTTTTTCTTCAGCAGTTAAGTAACTGCTTTTTAATAAAGCATCCGTAACCGTTTTTAAGGCGGCAATGGTAGAGCTGGCATTATAGGCCATTTTAAAAGTTTCAGCACCGGAGCCTGGATACAGGATCAGATGGCCATTTCCGTCAAGTGCTTTATTACTTAATTTTTTTGCCTGGTATTGATAATGTTCGTCAAAAAAGATTAAGCTGTTTTTTATCAGTGGCAGATATGCTGATATGTTATTATCCGTATAAGATGCAGATTGCAAAATCATCATACAAAACTCCAGCACCGTGTCCCATTCATATTCCAGCCAGGCATTATATTCTACCCCGGGATCAAAGCTGCTGGGACGTTTCCAGCCATATTCCGTAGGGTTCGGAAATCCAAAATTTTCTATCTGTTCATTAAAGTTGGCGCCTGCATGTCCCCAGTAGATTTTGGTACGCAGTATGGCTGTTTGCAAAAGCCGGTTGTAAAAGTCAAACTGGGGTTTCATCATATCTGCATCGCCGCTTTTCAGCATTGGCCAGTAAACCAGGCGCTGATTTTGTGCCGTAAAAGTGCCGCCACCCCAGTTACGGTGATCGGGAGTGCCTTTAATGGAGCTGTCTGTAAAAACCGGGTCAACAGTAAACAAACCCCCATTGAACTTGGTAGGATAGCTGCCATAAGCGTTATCGCCCAGCATATACCTGAACAGCTGGTAATTGCGGCCCACCTGCCAGCCTTCATCGTTCTCTTTTTTTATAACTCCTGCCTCTTCATCTGCATTAATAAAAATAAAGCTCCGTTTCCAGTAGTCATTCCACCAGTCAATTGTTCTTTGATGAGAAGACCGGTAATGGGTTGTTAGGTTCAGTGCCTCTTTTTTCCAGTCCTCAACGCCGGCAGCCTGGCTGTTATGCAAATAAATTTGGAGCGTGTGCTGCTTAGCGGCTTTTTTGCTTACCAGGCTCCGGCTTTTGTAGGCAGTGTTCCTATAAATGCCTTCGCCTGTTGTGCCCTTAACAAAGTGCGCACCCTTTATCAATCCGCCACTGGTTAGGTTTTTAAGCGGATTGAACAATTGGTTTTTTACTGAATCAAGTCCTTGCTGTTTTACAGTGGCGTCAAAAACAGTAGGGCCGGTATTGCGATGATAAAAAATAATATTGTTATGATCATATTCAACATCGTCAGGCCTGGTAATGATGGGTACATGTGAGGCCCACTTCCAGGAGTTGGCATTGTTTTCTTTTCCTTTCTGTAAGCGATCTGCAAAGCGCCAGTTTTCATAAAAGGCTTCAGCATGAACAGACTTATTACTTTTTATATCAATATGAATAACCGGGTGAAAAACATCCACCCAGATCTTTACAGCTGCTGTGATGCCACCGCTGGAGGATTGAATGTGGACATAACCATCCTTTACAACAAGCTCCTGTTTAAAACCGCTATTGCTGAAAGGGTTAGGTGAAAGCTTTAATCTTAACCTCCCGCTTTTGAGAAAAGCATTGTTCTCATCAAAGCTGCCGCTTTTAGAAAAGTAGAGCAGCAACTCATTGTCTTCAACCCATACGTTACAGCCAATATCCCCGCCGCCTACAGGCATTGATCCGGCGGCGCTTTCACTCTGGCTTTGCCATATGATATTAAAGGTATTGAGCTGCGCGCTTACCGTACTAAAGCACAAGCCCAGCAGCAGAATCGTATATACCAGTTTAAACCTCATCAGCTCTGTTATTTTATTGCTGCTTCTCTCTCCCAGTCATCTGTTCTGAACGATGAGGCAGGGAACCCGGCTGTATT
>DAOLFI010000297.1:0-4992 GCA_035326385.1 Niabella sp. | reverse complement strand
GCTGGCACACTATAAAGGGTTAAGTCTTTTTGCGCTGGCAACGGCAAGGCAGGGCGGTTATGCCTATTACAATAATAATTATTTCTGGATGCAGGGTGAAGATAAATATTCTGCTGAAGTTTTAAATAGCTGGACGGAAGAGACCAGATCGACGGCTACATATCCGCGCCTGACGTATGGTAACAATACCAATAATTACAGAAATTCTACTTTCTGGCTTTACAAGAATGATTTTTTCAGATTGGAAAGAGTTCAGCTGAACTACGATATACCTGCAAGGGTATCCAGGATGCTGTTTTCTCAGCATATAGGCGTATTCCTTCGCGGAGAAAACCTGTTAATGTTGGCGAAAGATGCAAAAAAGAGGCAGCTGGTAATAGGAGGAGAGCCTGATTATCGAAATTTTTTATTTGGATTGAAAGTGAATTTTTAAAAACGTATTCAGAATGAAGAAATTTATACTACCCTTGTTGGCAACGCTTGTTTTATCAGCCTGCCAGGAAGAGAAACTGCTGGAGCCGGCAAGAGACAATCAGCAATATCTCGATTATGTTCTTAGAACGCCTGCTTTTGCAGAAGGGTTTTTAATGAGCGCTTATAAGGATTTGCCAGGTGATTATGAAAACAGCGAATGCGCCACCGATGATGCAGTGCACAATGCAAACGGCAATGAACTTAGAAGAATGGCTACCGGTGAATGGTCGGCTCTTTATTCTCCCGTATCAGTATGGAACAGCTCTTATGCGGCTATCTTCAATATTAATTATTTACTCTCGATAGTAAATGATGTGGAATGGAGCTCCCAGGACCCTGCGAGGAATGCGTTATTCATTAAGAAGAACAGCGGAGAAGCCTATGCGCTCAGGGGATATTTTTATTTGCAGTTGCTTACAAGGCATGGAGGAAAAGCTGCTAATGGTGAATTGCTCGGCGTCCCTTTGCTTACTACTCCCGTAAAAGTAACAGATAATTATAAATTGCCAAGAGCGTCTTTTCGTGAAGTAATGGACCTGGTTTATGCGGATTTTGATAGAGCAATGGAATTGTTGCCAGCTACCTGGAACGATAACTACCAGGATGATAATTACATTCGCGTATTTGGAAGCCAGAACCGGGGGCGTATACAGGGAAAAATTGTGGCGGCGCTCAAAGCAAAAGCGGCGCTTTTAGATGCCAGCCCTGCATTCAATAATGGTAATTATGATACTCAGAAAGCAGCAACAGCTGCCGCATTATCCGGTGCTATAATAAAGGATTTGGGCGGAGCTGCCGCATTGCCGGCCGATGGTATTCTTTTTTACGACAATGATAACGATGTTAGCAATCCGGAGATCATCTGGCGCCTCAATCCTGCAAATAATAATACAAGGGAAAAGAATAATTATCCGCCGTCTTTGTTCGGAAACGGAAGGGTTAATCCTACGCAAAACCTGGTTGATGCTTTTCCTATGAAGAACGGTTATCCTATAACTCACCCTTCCAGCGGGTTTTCGGAAAGCAACCCATATGCCAACAGGGATCCCAGATTAGCGAACTTTATTGTTACAAATGGTTCCATTGTAAGAGCAGGCACTGCTGCGATCAATACCAGCGCTAACAGCCCCACTAATGATGGGCTGAATAAAACTGAATTTTCTACCAGAACAGGGTTCTACGTGAAAAAATTGCTGCGGACAACCGTTAACCTCGATCCAACTGTTAATTCCAGTAACACCCATTTTTACACATTGCTCCGGTATACAGATTTATATCTGGCCTGTGCCGAAGCAGCAAACGAAGCTTGGGGACCAAAAAATGATCCGCAGGGGTTAGGTTTTACCGCTTATGATATAATAGCCCAGATCAGAAAAAGAGCCGGCATTACACAACCCGATAACTATTTAGCCACTATTGCAACTAAAGAGGCTATGCGCGAGCTGATCAGGAATGAAAGGCGGCTTGAATTGTCTTTTGAAGATCACCGTTTCTGGGACATCAGGAGATGGCAGCTGGATGGCGCCATTACTGGAACAGTAAAAGGCGTGTCTATCAACGGTAATACATTCAACATTATTGATGTGGAGCCCAGGGCTTACCGGCTGCCTGATGCCTATTACGGCCCGATACCAAGAGCGGAAATAAATAAAAACAATTTCCTGGTTCAGAATGCAGGTTGGTAATGTTAAAAATTTAAAGCAAACAAAAAATAAAGAAATTATGAAAAAGTTATTCAGGCTGTTACTGTTTATAGTGCTATTGTCAACAGTAATGTTCTCCTGTCAGAATAAAGATATTGATTTCCCCGATTTTGAGTACACCACTACCTATTTCCCGTATCAATACCCGGTGAGAACGCTTGTGCTGGGAGATTACTATTTTGATAATGAAAATGATAATAACCGGAGATTCGCTATATCGGCAACCATGGGAGGCGTTTATGAAAATAAGAAAGACCAGTTAGTTGATTTTGTTATTGATGAATCGCTTGTCCAGGATATGTACATTGGAAACCAGCGTATATTGCCACTGCCTTCCCAATATTATCAGCTGAGTGATAACTCCCGTATTGTCATTCCCAAAGGACAATTATCGGGTAGTGTATATGTTCAGTTAACAGAAGCATTTTTTAACGATCCAAATGCGTTAGGACCGGCTGGTACTGTATATGTGGTACCTGTACGAATTACCAATTCGACTACAGACTCCGTGCTTCTGGGCAAATCCGTTGTAACAAACCCCGACTATAGAATAAGCGAGGATTGGGAAATAGCTCCAAAAAACTATACGCTTTTTGGAATTAACTATATTAATGAGTACCACGGTAATTATTTGTTAAGAGGCAAATCAACTCAGGAGAAGATAGGTGGCGGCACATCGGCAGAAACTATTGTTTACCGGACAAGGGATGTGGAAACAGACCGGGTAATAGGGGTGAGCACAACTGCCCGTAATACGGTAACATATACCAAAGAAGTAGCCAGGAGCACCACACAAAGCCCGGGCAGTTTTACAATGCTTATCACTTTTGATGGAAATGGAAACGGACAGATCACCACTAATCCCGGCTCAGCCTTTCCTGTAGCCGGCACAGCTAAGTTTGTAAAAGATTCCGAATCGTGGGGAGGGAAAGCAAGATCAGCTATTTACCTGGACTATACTGTGGATGACGGAACATATCTTAACACAGCAAAAGATACGCTTGTATTCAGGGATAAAGGAGTGTATTTCCAGGAATTCACACCTGTGTATAAACCCTGATGGCCTTATGATTAAAAGCAAATTGTTATAAGTTCATTGTTGCTGTTATAACGATACGCTTTTTCTCAAAATCCTGCTTAAAAAAATCGTAGCAGGAATTTAGGGGTTTGAGTTAAAAAAACGGACTATTATATAGTGTGATCTTGCCTTGCGAGTGAGCTATTACATTAACGATGTGAAACTAAAAATATCTGTTTGAATAATATTCAATCGGTTTTTCTGTTTTTCATGGCCGGATAGTGAGCTTAACCTTGGAAAGCGATGATGAAACCGGATATTAAAGAAGCCTGTGGATTAAGGAGCGCTCATTCAAAAATATAAAATCAGGTTGCTTAAACCAACAGTAAAGTGATGAAACAAACACATTTTTTATACTTGCTACTTTTATTGATAGCCGGGATGAGTTGTGCGCACAGGGGGCAGGGAACTGCTGTTGCTGTGAACAGGGATACAGCTATTGTAACATTGGGTGTGCCGAAAATAAAACCATTGCCTGTAGTATGGAAAGAAGAATACGATGCGGGGAATGTAACCCCCGGAGATCATACACAGCATATGCTGGACCTTACTAACTGCGAATCTGATCCTGACAGGATATATATGGGACAGGATGTTTGTAATATATGGGTGTCGCGTGATTATGGACGCAATTGGTTTACACTTAGAAACGAAGGATTGTTTTCTCCGTTTGTAATTTCCGTTGAAGTTGATCCTTTAGACAAAAATCGTTTGCTTGCGGCAACGCAATGCCGTCATTATGACGGTGTAAACCAGGATTATCAGGGCATTTATCAGTCCCTTGATGGCGGTATTACATGGTCAAAAAAAATGTCAAGAACCAGTTTGGGAGAAGTAAGGAGCAGCACGAAACTCATCACTTATGCACCCACTTCCAAGGACGCAAACTCAGGGTATGCCAAACGCTGGTATGCTGCATTTGGAGAGTATAAGAGAACTTTAAAAGGTAATGAGCTTACCGCAGACGACGGTTTGCTGTATTCTGATAATGGCGGTGAAAGCTGGAAGGAAGTAAGAAAGTTGCCTGCTGTTACTTTCGGAGATAAGATACGTGGAATAAAGGTTCATGCAAAAGATCAGCAAAAAGTATTCATGTATGGAAATGGAGGTTTGTTCAGGTTTGAGAATGCAACTGATCCAAATGGAAAGGTTACTAAAATCAGCGGCAGCAACGGTTTGCCTGATGGTGATATTTGGGGAAGGCTGTTTCAATCGGAAGATGGCAACGCACTTATAGTAGCTGTTTCAGGGAAAGGCATATACAAGTCTGTAGATGCAGGTATAAACTGGGTAATTTTATATAACTGGGCAGATGTTAACTATTGTTATATAAATGAAAAATTCCCTGATAAAATATTTGCTGTTCCTATAGAAAGAAGCCAAGAGCAAATACGGGTTAGCAGTGATGGCGGGAAGACCTGGGTTGAACCTGCCGACGAGAATGTACATTACCGCCCGGGTTACGGTAATAGTAACTGGATAAAAAAATTAAATGGGCAGTTTACCTGCATCATACCCGATCCCCGTAATGCAAACAATGTTTTCATTCATACAAAATCGAGGAACCTTCGGTCTTCTGACGGAGGCTTGAACTGGACGGTATCAGATAACGGGTATAATGGTTCTTCGCATACCGGTATCAATAATGAACAGATGTTTGATACCGTGAACCCCGACAGGTTTTGCTATTTTATGGTTGATAAAGGAGCGATCTTCACCCGTACAAGAGGAAGATGG
>DAOLFI010000296.1:0-4992 GCA_035326385.1 Niabella sp. | reverse complement strand
CGTGAGTGGCAGGATGACCTTGAAGACGGCTGTTGATTTTTCTGAAAGTGGCCAGTTCTTTTACATCAAAATAACCAGACCGTGCTAATACCGAATAAAATACCGGGGAGATATGCCCGTTGGATAGAAAGAATAGATTTTCATTTTTACCTTCCATATTAAAAGAAGGATCGTGCTCCATTACTTTAAAATAAAGGGCAGTTAAAAAATCAGCACATCCTAATGAGCCACCCGGGTGCCCGCTTTGGGAGCCATGTACCATTCTTACTATATCTCTTCGTACCTGAGATGCTATTTCCTGCAAAGTTGCCATCGCTTCAGTTTTTTTGATGAGATGCAAAAATGAGGATTTTTTATAAAAGGTTGAAATAATGTTTGGTATATACAAAAATCTAAAAAAGTGGCTCGAAAGTTGTTTTTAGAATCAGGAATATCTACTTTTGTGCCACCTTAATCCTTATTGAATGCTCCAGTTATTTGTAACCGCTATAATTTCGTTTATAGTTGCTTTTCTGGCGATACCTGTAATAATACATATTGCAGACAAGAAAAAATTATATGATATACCCGATGAAAGAAAGCTTCATAAGCATACTATCGCTTCTCTGGGAGGCATAGGTGTGTTTATTGCTATTGTGTTCTCTTGCCTGGTAAGTGCTGATTTTCAGTCATCCCCTGAATTTCAATATTTCTTCGCCTCTATGTTTATTATATTTTTTATAGGGCTGAAAGATGATATTATAGCACTTTCGGCTTTTAAAAAACTTGTGGCTCAGATCATAGCTGCTAGTATTATTATACACTTTGGTGGTATAAGGATTGAAAGCCTGTACGGCCTTTTTGGTATTGATGAACTGGCTCCTATGTATAGTGTTCCTTTGACTTATATAACCATGATATTGGTTATTAATGCTTTTAACTTAATTGATGGTATTGACGGGCTGGCTGGTGGCTTGGGCCTGATGGTATCGTTACTGTTAGGAACTTATTTCGGTTTTGCCGGTTTAACCGCCTACGCTGCTCTTTCATTCTCATTATCAGCAGCATTGCTGGCCTTTTTAATTTTTAATTTTCATCCTGCCAAAATTTTTATGGGCGATTGCGGGTCCTTATTAATAGGGCTGATCTGTTCTGTGCTGGTGTTAAAGTTTATTAATACAGCTTCAAGTTCAACTGCTGTATTGCCTATTCCCTCTGCTACTGTGATTGGCATTTCACTTTTACTTGTCCCGTTGGTAGATACTATAAGGGTATTTTCAATAAGAATATTAAAAGGCCGTTCACCTTTTTCTCCCGACAGGAATCATATTCACCATATATTGTTAGATAAAGGTTTGAGCCATTCTGCCATTACTTTGACCTGTGTTTCTGTTAATATCGTAGTCATTGCAGCGGTCTATTTTGCCAAGGGATCAAATGATACGCTGATGCTGATAACTATGTTTGCCTTTTCATTCATGATAATTGGCCTGCTATATTCCACTTTATCGCGTCGTAAACTGGTTATGCAAAGGCAGATCATTTCCAATCTGCAGGCCAAAAGAGCTACTTCCAAGGTAATTGACCTTTCTACAAAGCAACCGCTCGAAAAAGTACAGGGCTAATTTTCTATTATGTAGTTTTTTAATCTTCAGGCATTTTATTAGCTTTGCACACTTCAAATGATAATGTATGCAAGATCAAATAGATAAGGTAATAAAGGCTTCTGAAGAAAGTATGAAAAAGGCCATTGGCCACCTGGAAGTAGAATTGGCAAAAATACGTGCCGGCAAAGCTACTCCCCAAATTGTGGATGGCATTATGGTGGATTATTATGGATCTCCTGTTCCTGTTAACCAGGTAGGTAATATTACTGTTATGGATGCCCGTACCATTAATATACAGCCATGGGAGAAAAATATGTTGCAACCCATAGAAAGAGCTATTATTGCAGCTAATATTGGTATCAATCCGCAGAATGATGGCGTAAACATAAGATTATACCTGCCTCCTCTGACTGAGGAGAGGAGAAAAGAGCTGGTTAAGCGGTGCCAGGGTGAGGGTGAAACCTCGAAGGTAGGGGTAAGAGGAGGAAGAAGAGATGCTATTGAAACTATTAAAAAACTTCAGAAAGAAGGGCTGAGCGAGGATGCTGCAAAGGATGCTGAAGCCAGTGTTCAGCAGCTTACTGATAACTATATAGCTATAGTGGAAAAACATCTTGCCGCCAAGGAAAAAGAAATAATGGCTATTTAGGGAGATCTTCATAGTAACGGGAAAATTTATTTTTTACGTTAACTCGTTTATATTTGTTAAATAATAAAATGGTATAATATGGGATTCCTTAAAGACTTTAAAGAATTTGCCTTAAAAGGTAATGTTATTGACCTTGCGGTTGCTGTTATCATAGGTGGCGCTTTTGGAGCAATAGTAACGTCATTGGTTGATGATGTAATTACGCCGCTTATTTTAAACCCCGCTTTAAAAGCCGCAGGAGCCGAAAATATAGAGAAACTGGCATGGAACGGTATATTGTATGGAAAATTTTTAGCGGCCGTTATTAAGTTTATTATAATTGCATTTGTTTTATTCTTAATAATAAAACTGTCAAATGGGCTTAAGAAAAAAGAAGTAGAAGCGCCTGCCGAACCTTCCTCAACTGATAAATTATTAGCTGAAATAAGGGACGAATTAAAGAAAAGGCCCTGATTCCTGATTTTTGCACCTTACCGGGAAAAGTATTTCATTATTTTTGTAAAGTCCTGCAATGAAGCAGGACTTTATTATTTATCAGCATAAAAATAAGTTAGTGGCAAATTCTACTTACCAGATCAAACTTTCGCAATTTGAAGGCCCTTTCGATCTTTTACTTTTTTTTATTGAGCGGGATGAGCTGGATATTTACAATATTCCTATTACTCAAATTACCAACGACTTTTTGGATTATATCCATAACCAGGAAGCATTGAATATTGAGCTTTCAAGTGAGTTTATCCTGTTTGTTTCCACGCTCATGCGTATCAAGGCTAAAATGCTGATACCACGCAAAGAGCTGGATGCTCAGGGTAATGAGATCGATCCCCGCGAGGAGCTGGTCAATAAGATTCTTGAATATAAAAAGTTCAAAGAAGCAGCTGCGCAATTAGCCGAGCAGGAAGCTTTACGTATGCTGATGATTAAAAGAGGTAATATTCAGAAAGAATTGTCCCGGGTAGGCGAGGAAGCTGGTGAAGGAACCGAGATCCAGGCCTTATCGTTATTTAAGCTGATGAAAGCCTTTGAAAAGGCTATACAAAAGTATAGTGACAGGGTAAACAAGCCGGTACATACTGTAGTAAGGTACAGCTATACCATGGAAACCAGCCGCGGCCAGGTTATGGAAATGGCACAAATTCAAAAGAATCTTTCATTTGAAAAGCTGTTTGACATAGCAGAAAACCGCGTTCAGGCCATATTCATGTTTCTGTCTGTATTGGAGCTGGTACAGCAAAATTTCTTAAAGATCATGACCGGCGAAGGAAAGAATAATTTTATTTTGGAATATGTAGAGCCGGAAGACCGCGATCCGGATATTGAAGTGAGTGAAAAATCAGATTTTGATTAGCCTGTTATATCAAAGGTTAATATTCATAAAAAATCCCCGCGATATTATACAGCGGGGATTTTTGTATATAAAAGTATGATTGCCTTAATTTTGAAACCAAGCGTAAGCAGTATTCTTGAATTTGTGCTTTTAACAGAGGCAGCAGAAAACGGTGCACTTGTTAAGCGGTAAGGGAATAATACATCTTTGCCCAAAGTATGTACATAGCCCAAATCAATAAAGAAGCCTTTGTTCCTATAACCCAAACCTCCGGTGGCCTGGGTGATACTTCCTTTTTCGCCTGCTATATCTTTATAGGGGTTACCATAATAAGCACCACCGAAACGTACAGCTATCGGACTGAATTTTAATTCAGCACCAAGGCGTGCATTTACTGCACCTTTATAAGCATTGTCAATGGCCCGGTTCAGATCCGTAAAGTAGCCATCGTTAGAGCCTCTGTCATCAGAGGTGGTTCTGAAATTGGAAGCCATGTAGTTCACATACTCTACATCGCCGGATAAAAAGCCTTTTTGCGTACTTATATCATGAACGTTACCAAATAATAAAGAAAAGCTACCCATCAGCTTGTAAGGAGTATGTAAATTATAGTCATATACCAATTCATTGCTGCGATAAGTGCGGTCCCCATTAGCGCCTGCATCAAGATTGGCACCGGCAGAAGCTACATAACTGTCGCTTAAAGAATAGAAAGTTGGGGAGTGGGCAGCAAAACCTAATCTCAGGTTATCTGTAGCTTTAAAAACAATACCGGCTTTAACATTAACACCAACGCCTTTTGTTACAAGATCATCATCAAACCATGCTGCATCGAAGCCATTATTATTGGTGGAGGGATCTTGCTCTGTATATTGCCTGCTGGCTCCGTATCTTAGCATAGGGAAACCCACAGTACCACCTAAAAATACCCGCTCATTCAGGTTAACGGCGCCGGCTAATGCCAGCTCTGTAATCCCTCCATTGGTGCTTATGAGCTGCCTTTGTTCAAGGCCGCTTGCCATTGCCAGATCTACGGCAGGTGAAGCCAGCCTTATATTGCCGTTTCCATCTTCTCCATCTTCTTTGATCCAGCCTGCATCCATAGCCAGGCCAGAACCATAATCATTTAAACCATTAGCTACTGCATCTTCAATAAAATAATCTGCCATCGAACTGCGGCTCAGCTGCCCGCCTTTATTGGTATAAATAACCCGGTTATTAAAATCAGCAAGCCGGTTGATAGCAATACCAAATGCAGAGCTTTTAACGGAACCTTTACCATAAGAGGGCTTACCAAATACAAAGCCTGTGGTTCCGAAAAATCCGGTAGACTTGCTTTCTTTTTCTGATACGCCAAGGTAGGTACTGTTATTATTCATAATGTTACTACCTCCGGAAATAACAAAGTCGCCTGTTTTATAAAATCCAAT
>DAOLFI010000295.1:0-4996 GCA_035326385.1 Niabella sp. | reverse complement strand
TGCTGCGTCCCATCCGCATGAAAATAAAAATATTATCCTCAATAATAATCTTCCTTCTTATATTTTGGGGCTTACCATGAGTGCTGTCAATCCTATGCAAATACCCTTCTGGTTTGGCTGGAGTACGGTGCTGTTTACCAAAAAAATACTGCTACCTAATAACCATCATTATAATTTTTATACGGCTGGTATTGGCATTGGCACATTGATAGGTAATAGTGTTTTTATATTTGGAGGACAATTAATTGCTGCTAAGGTTCAAAATAACCAGTCGGGAGTAAACTATGCTATTGCAGGTGTTTTTACGGTAACTGCGCTTATACAATTATGGCGCATGTTTATAAAGAAGAAAGATTTTAAGGAAACTATACACGATGCTGAAACGCGCCAGAACTGATTCCTTGATTTAACATTCGATATTAATATTCTATACCTGCATGCCTTTTGCCCAGGCATCCCTGTCATCCGGACTAAACTTCCACGGGGCGAAATTATTTTCCACGTTGCTGAACATTACATTCCATTCCTGTGGCGCGTTGCTTTCTTCCATTACCAGGTGGCGGCGAAGCTGCAGAATAATATCCAGCGGGTTGATGCTTACAGGGCATTCCTGAACGCAGGCATTACAGGTGGTACAGGCCCTTAGCTCTTCCACCGTAATATAATCGTGCAGCAGGCTTTTACCATCATCTGTAAATGTTTTATGGGTGTCTATATTTTTACCCACTTCCTCAGTACGGTCGCGGGTATCCATCATTATCTTACGGGGCGACAGTTTTTTGCCGGTAATGTTTGCCGGACAAGCGGCAGAACATCGGCCACACTCTGTACAGGCATAGGCGTCCAATAAATTCTTCCAGCTTAAATCCATAATATCCCTGGCACCGAACTTTTCCGGTGCGGCGGCATCAGCAGGAGCTAACTCCGGCTGCATGGCGTACAGCACTTCATTTTGAATAGCCGGCATATTTTCCATTTTGCCCATAGGCAACAAGCGGGCGTAGTAGGCATTGGGGAATGCCAGTATAATGTGCAGATGTTTGGAATAAGGCAGGTAGTTTAAGAAAGTAAAGATACCTGCAATATGCAGCCACCAGCAGCTTCTTTCTATTATTATTAACCCAGTAGTACTTAGCCCAGAGATAAGTGGTTGTATGAATTGCGAAATAATAAAATTACCGGTAGCGGCTTCAGCGTAATGAGCGGCTCCTCTTTCCTGCAATAACGTATCAGATGCGTTCATGGTAAGAAAAAGCCCCATTAAAACAATTTCCGTTATAAGTATATAATTGGCATCACTTCTTGGCCAGCCGTCCAGGTCATTACTGATAAAGCGTTTGAGCTTTATGATATTTCTTCTTATCAAAAACGCTAAACAGGAAATAACAACGAGCAGGGCCAGTATCTCAAAAGTATTGATCAGGAAAATGTAAAAGACTCCGAAATAATTTGCAAATAAACGATGCGTGCCGAAAATCCCGTCAAGCACAATTTCCAGTACTTCTATATTGATGATAAGGAAGCCTGCGTAAACCAGGAAGTGCAGTATACCTACCAAAGGCTTCCGGAACATCTTCTTTTGCCCGAATGCCAGCAATAAAACATGATTCCAGCGTTGGTATTTATGATCATTAATGGTTTCGTCCCTGCCAAGATCTATATTTCTTTTAATGCCTGTTATTTTTTTATAAAAAATAAAGAGGGCTGTGCCGGCAAGCAACAGAAACAATATTTGTTGTAATATTTGCATAAGCTTTCGATTACAAATGCTAATTTACGGGTTTTGTAATAGGGAAACCAAACGTAAGCACCTCTTACAAATATCCGGGCTATTGTTGGTGAGTCTTTATATTTTTGTTGATATATCAGATATGAAGCGTATTTCTTATCAAGGGCTGTATGACCGGCCTAAAAAATGAAACTATGACAAAAGATAAAAAATATATTTTGCAGGGCGACGTGATTGCAAAGAAACTTAAACGGCTGGCCCTTGAAGTGATTGAAAACAATATTGATGAGAAAGAGCTGATTTTTGTAGGCGTGCAAACCACAGGCGTAATAATAGCCAGGTGGCTGCAAAAGCTGGTGCGTAAGTTAAGCGATGTAAAGATTGAAATCCTTACAATGGATATTGATAAGCAGATGCCGAAGGAAGTAGTGCTAAGTGCGCCCATGGATTTTAACGGTAAAGTAGTAGTGTTGATAGATGATGTTACCAATAGCGGCAAAACCCTGTTATATGCAATGAAGCCTTTCCTTGAATTTCATCCCAAAAAGATACAAACGCTGGTGTTAGTAGAAAGAAGCCATACCCAGTTTCCGGTTAATGCCAATTATAAGGGTGTTGGCCTGGCTACCACTTTACAAGAGCACATAGTAGTTGAGGTGGAAGGAGAGATGATCACAGGAGCGTACCTGGCATAAATTTCCTCTTATAAAGAAAGCAGGCGCTTCTGTACCTGCTTTTCAGTGTTTTAATATTGCCCTGATCGGTATTATCACCTATCAACCCATTCCGGCTTATTTAAAAACAGTGCTTAAAAAAGTTTTCAGTTCTTCCCAGGATGCTTTGTCTGCTGCTTCATTGTAGGCTATATCCAGTTTATATTTTTCACCAACGGCTGTAGCATTGGGATTGGAAAAAGCATGTTTGGCATCAGGATAGCCAATGAAAGTATAATCGGCTCCGGCGTTATCCATTTCTTTTTTAAAGTTGCTTACCTCTTCGGCAGGTACCATACTGTCGGCCTCACCGTGAAGCACCAGGATAGCAGGTATAACAGATCCCTTTGGTGGTGCCGGCAAGCCGCTATTCAGGCTGCCGTGAAAGCTGGCTACTCCTTTAAGGTTGGTCCCAAGTCGGGCCATGTTTAATACCATACCACCTCCAAAGCAATATCCTATGGCTGCTATTTTTGTAGTATCGGCCTGTGTAAAAGTTTTGGCTTTTGCAAGTGCTGCTTCAAAATGACTTTGGGCCATTGATACATCCTTATAAAAAGGAGTGGCCAGGGCTCCGGCGCTGTCAGGAGTTTCTGCTGTTTTACCATCGCCATACATATCTACAGCCATAGCAACATATCCAAGTGCTGCTAATTGTTTTACACGACTTTTAGTATAATCATTCACTCCCCACCATTCGGGTACTACCAGAACAACAGGTGAATTTTCGCTACCAGCTTTGTAAGCTGCCATGCTTTTAAAGTTTTTACCGTTGCCACTATATTCTATACTGACTTCAGTTATTTCGGATGAATCAGCAGCATTTACGGTAGCAGTTAAGCTATCGCTTTCAGGCTCTTTTTGCGTACTGTTGCTGTTACATCCGAAGGCTACAACACCTGCCACTGCGAGAGAAAACAATAATTGATTTTTCTTCATTTGTCTGAGCTTTTAAATGGATTGTATAACTTTTCAATATTATAATATTGAGAGAATAAAATTAGGGATTAAGGATTAAAATTTTACCTTTACGAAAACTTACAGGTGCTTTAATGGATAATAAAAAAATCATAATAGCGATAGATGGAATGTCGAGCTGTGGCAAAAGTACCGTTGCCAGGCAGCTTGCAAAAAAGCTGGATTATATTTATGTGGATAGCGGTGCCATGTACAGGGCTATTACTTTATATTTTTTAAGGAACAATGTTGATATTACGAATGTTGCACAGGTAAAAGAAGCCCTTGATGAAATAGATCTTGATTTCAGGCTTAACGGACAAAGCGGGCAGGTAGAAATATTTTTGAATGATGAAAATGTAGAATACCTGGTAAGGGAAATGATCGTTGCTGAAAAAGTGAGCGAGGTAGCTGCGTTGCCTGATGTAAGGCAATATGCGGTAAGCCAGCAGCAGAAAATGGGCAATAAGAAAGGTGTGATAATGGATGGTAGGGATATTGGAACGGTTGTATTTCCTGATACAGAGCTGAAGATTTTTATGGTGGCTGATAATACCGTAAGAGTAGAGCGCAGGTTTAAAGAGTTGTATCAGAAAAATCCCAATATTACTATTGAGGAAGTAACGCATAATATTGAAATGCGCGATTATATAGATGCCAATCGCGAAGTTAGCCCTTTACGGAAAGCAAAAGATGCCGTTGAGATAGATACCACCAGTCTTACACCTGAAGAGCAATTACACAAGGTTTTAGAGCTGGCCAACGGGCTGGTTAAGTAATTTTTATAGTCAGCATCTCTTTTTCTTTTTGTTGTATTCGCATTTTTATTCTAAACTGTTAGTATGAATTCAAGAAGAAAATTTTTGCAGCAGGTTACCCTTGCATCAGCGGGCTTACCTTTATTAGGTACAGAAATATTTTCTTTTACAGGCAAAGCGCACAATAGTTTTCGTACTGATAAAGTACTGCGTGTGGCTTTGATGGGTTTGGGAGGTTATGCCCGGCATGTAGCTGAAGCAATGAAACATTGCCAGAGGGCAAAAGTTACCGGGCTGATCAGCGGCACACCTGAAAAGTTAAAAAGCTGGAGTGCTGCATACAATGTGCCTGA
This sequence comes from Niabella sp., assembly GCA_035326385.1. Lineage (GTDB taxonomy): Bacteria > Bacteroidota > Bacteroidia > Chitinophagales > Chitinophagaceae > Niabella. Next base: position 486 of record DAOLFI010000295.1, on the reverse strand, counting down.
AAAGAATTGTTATAATTATCAGAATTTTGATAATATCAAAAACAATCCGGATATTGATGCAGTCTATGTAATTACACCCAACGCGCTTCATCATGACAATACCATAAGGGCTGCTTTGGCCGGAAAGCATGTGATTTGTGAGAAACCAATGGCCATCAGTGTTAAAGAAGGCAGAGAAATGATTGATGCCTGTAAAAAGGCCAGGGTGCATTTGCTGGTGGGTTACCGTATGCACTTTGAACCCACTACACTGGAAGTAGTGCGCATGCGTAATGAAGGCGAGTTGGGTGCTATCAGGTTTTTCCAGGGGCTTTGCGGGTTCCGGATCGGCGACCCAACGCAATGGAGGCTTGATAAGGCATTGGCGGGGGGGGGGTCTCTGGTGGAAATCGGCCTTTATGCCCTTAAAGGGGGCCGGGTAATGGTAGGGGAAGAACCTGTTTGGGGAAAAGAGCAGGAAAAAAAAAAAGATACGGTGAAGGTCAA
>DAOLFI010000294.1:0-5012 GCA_035326385.1 Niabella sp. | reverse complement strand
GTTATGTATTAGTAACAATGAATGAACATAGTCCATCGCTTGATGACCAAAGCATCCAGGTCGAATTTCGACGGTTTGAATACGATATCCAGAAGGCCGCAAAAATGCTGAAAGAAAGTTTGCTGCCCACCGAGCTGGCAGATCAGCTAAGGCTTGCTTACTGAAAAATATCGAGCGAAGCCCATAATTCCGAATAGGTTATCACGTTAGTAAAAAACGCTGCATTGCGTCAGCAGGTTTTTTGATCTTAGTATTACCCGGTTTCGTTTGACTGTTTAGTTGCCGAGGGGGGTATTATTTCCGCTTCCAGGCATCTTCTGTTCCTTCTTCGTAGTCCCTAAATGCTTTTACCAGACCCGCGAGTACTTCTGCCGAGACCTCAAACAGCGCTTTGGCAGCTGTATCATCGACCAGGGTTACATCTTTTCGCAGGTGTTCAATAAGTCCGGAAAGCTTTTCTTTTATTTTTGCTGTATGTTCGAGCGGATTGCTGCTATTTGTATATTCCATGATTTTCTTTTTTAAATGATTATAAAATATTTATTTAGGAGAAAATGAAGCGCTGTTCAAATGGTCGGTGTGAACTGATCCAGCTCATAGATACCCAACTGCCTTTCAATATCGGCCACTCTTGTCACCATCACCTCAAAGCCATCTTTGCCAAAAAGCCGATGCTCATTCTTTTCAAAATCTTCTCCCAGCGCATCGTACTCATGCTTAGAAACAATTTTTCTGAACGCGGGAAACAACACGGTATCTTCCCGAGCTTCATGTGGACGATACATCCGATTAAAGGAAGTCAGTAGTTGAATCAACCGTTGATTTTCTGTGTCCGTGATTACAGAGGGTTTGGTCAGCTGTATAATCTGATCAGTTATTTTTCTTCCCGCCCGATGTTGCTCTGAGAGAACATCCACGAGGGCCATTAGCTGATTGGCTTTTTGGAATCTTGGAAACAGGTATTCTTCTTCCTGTTTTTCGTGATAATCTTCCACAAATGAACGAATAATCCCTGCAGCCTTACCGATAGCGCCCCTGGGAAATGCTTCTTTATTGACGAGGCGTATCCTGCATGCATCATAAATTAAAAGTATCCGGTTGAGCACCCCATGTTCCTGCATCAGGTCTTCGGGCGGAGAAACTTCTTTCTCCAAGCTGTCTTCATTATTTTTACATCCTGTAAGCAGGGATATACCCCCTATACTTGTTACGGCCGAAATCCTGAGACCCTGTTTCAGAAAAACGCGCCTGCCTGCCATATTGTTACGGGATGGTTCCCGCTGTTTTGTTTTCATGATTCATTTTTGACCGATTTATTTTTAAGTCCAGTGAATAGTTGCCGGCACCGTATCGAAGCAGATAAATTAAAAGAAGGGTCATTGCAAAATCCGTCCGGTATTCATGCGCCATACTCCAAAAGCCCTTTTCCATAAGGACAGGCCATTTAGTGGTTACAAAAGCCGTAATCATGATGATAATCAGCGGGATAACCGACAGTCGCACCAGGAAACCAGCCAGCACCAGTAGCGAACAGAATATTTCAAACGCACCCGTCAGATAAGACCAAAACACGGGATTTTCAAACCCGATTTTCGCAAACCTGCCGGCGCCTACTTCTGCCGGACGGATAAATTTCTGGATGCCTTCGGACAGAAAGATCAGACCTACCGCCATGCGTATCAAAACAGTGGGAAGAGGATGTGTTTTAAAGAGCCGCATTGTGAAATTCGTTTTAAGATGTTTGACGGAACTCCTCTGCTCCGGTAATGTAGCTCAAAGTTAGTGCCACTAAGTGCCGGTATTATGGTATATTTGAAAATATGATGGTAGCCCGGCGCTCCGCCTCAAAATAAGCAGATATGGATCATTCGATTACCGTTAAAGACAAAATAGGGATGGACAAGACTTTAAAGGTCGCCCCTTTTAAAAAGGAAGTGCGCACCACCAGCCCGCATAAACATAACAGCTATTTTGAAATTATCTTTCTCACGAAAGGAAATGGTGTCCATACAATAGATTCACAAGACTACGAGGTAAAGCCTCCCATTGTATTTTTTGTAAGAAAAGAACAGATCCATTTCTGGAACCTGACTTCAGAGCCCGAAGGGTATGTGCTGATCATAAAGAAAGGCTTTATTGAGTCCAGCCTCGATAAAGAAATAAAACCGCTGCTTTATAAGTTAAGCAAATTCGCTGCAATAGAACTGCAAGAGCAGGAGACGATTAATTGTTTATTCCAGCTGCTGACAAAAGAATATGCGACGGAGCGGTCTTTTACCCAGGATGTGATAGACGGGCTTATAAAATCGCTGTTGGCAAAACTTTTGCAACAGGACGCTCCAGCCAATGGCGGCATATCTGTTGAGGGAAATCTTTACGGCTTATTCCGGGAGCTGCTCAGCCAGGAGGTGGCCCCCAGAAATAATGTTGCTTATTACGCTGCTCAATTAAATACCTCGCCTCAAAATCTGAATATTGCCTGCAGGAAATCGGGAAGTTTGTCTGCTGGCGATGTTTTATCGGAGTTTATCATTAGCGAGGCAAAACGACATTTGATCTATACAGATAATACGATCTCGCAAATAGCCTTTAGTCTTAATTTTAATGATGCCTCGCATTTTATAAAATATTTCAAACGATTTACCGGCCTCACCCCTGTGGGATTCAGAAGAGCGCATCTTTGATACCGCATTATTTTCAAATATGCCATCGATTTTACTATTTATTGCGCCAGATTTGCTGTGTACTTACCGTTAGGGTTGTTGTAGTGGAAATTCAACGGCTTCAGACAACACAAAATGAATTATAAAATCATATGCCCGCCGCGGCAACTCGCTTATTATGTCCGGTTTATTTGGTTCCTGGAAGCCAACGCTTCCGTGGACAGACCGTTTACGCATCATGCATTTGCGCACCATTGTCCCGAGATGATCTTTTGCTATAAGGGCCAGTTTAACTACAGATCCGGTTTGGGAGCAGAACATAAACTGGTTTCCGGGATCTATGGGCAGACACAAACTTTCAGTAAAGTTGTGGCAAACGTAGATTTTGGCGTCTTTGGATTTTATTTGTATCCGTATGCTGTTGCTCAGCTATTTTCCCTGCCGGCAAGCGAGCTTACTAACCAGTCTGTGGATATGAAAACCTTTTGTGGTGAGGCAGGTGAAATTCTTGAAGAGAAAATGATGATGGCTTCAGACAACGATCAGCGGTTGAAGTTAGTGTGTGATTTTTTGGAAGCGCGATTGAAAAACAGCAAGGAGACATACACTAATATTTGTACATCGATCAAAGCAATTTCAAATGCGTGCACGGAAATTTCTGTACAATCCCTTGCAGAAAATAACTTTTTGTCATTGCGGCAGTTTGAACGAAGGTTTAAAGAATTTTCCGGCTTTAGTCCGAAATTATTTTTGCGAATCGCAAAGTTTAATTCCCTTCTGGGCAAATCGTTCCAGGGCAAATCATTGTCGGATATTGCGTATGAATATGGGTATTACGACCCGGCACACTTTACACACGATTTTCGGGAGTTCTCCAATCAGAAGCCGAAAGAATATTTTACAGAAGGAACGGTAGTAGCATCTGACAGGGGAACGGTTGAATTTGAGATGTAAAATGTCGTTTTTTTACAAATTTGCTGGTTATGCCATCTTTAATTTTGTGACAAAATACTATGGCGATGAAAGATATTTTGCTCATTGTAGCTGCCTTTTTCTTCATAGCGATTATGCTTGCCCCAACAGGGAAGGCGTTTTCGCAGGTAAATCAGCCTGAGGACAAGACGAAATTAACAGACAGCACTATTTCCACACCCAACAAAGATGCAAACTAAGTAAAGGGCATTACTACGCGACGAGCTGTAGCGTTGGCGGAAGGTTTGTTGGGCTTGTTAAGCGTAATCGTTGGTTGGCGGGCGAAAGCCCGTTATAAAAAGAACGGAGCTAGAACGGCGATGACACTGGGCTTGCTTGCGGTTATTCTTAGCAGCATTCATTTGGCTACCACTGCAGGTGCTGTCTTTGGATCGGGCAGCGGCAAAGCGGGCTCCATTTTAGCGTTGTTGTTAGGAATCGCCGGCATCACGCTTGGAAGTCTGACCCTCCGTTCACATAATACAAACAAACAGTAGCATTGGCCCGACCATTATTACGCGGCGTTTAAGCGTCCAATACCGTACTATTTTCAAATATACCGTGCCCGGCGGTTTGTTTCATATTATTTTAGCCCAATTGAAACATACTCATTCCGGATGAATAAAAATGCGTCGGGTCCAGGATTAAGGAACGGGCTTTTGCTTTTAGGTGCTGCTATTGTGTTTTCCCAGCAATTGCAGGGTCAGCAGCAGCTTTCTTTAAAAGAAGTGCCCTCCCTGGTTGAAAAGAACGTACCGCAGTTACGGGCCTACAAAGCGGAGGTTGCGGCCGGCCAGTCTGCCATTGACTATGAGAAAAGAAGCCTTGTGCCCGATCTGTCTGTAGGTTACCAGGCAGGCTTTGCCACTTTTAATAATATTACGGGAATGAACTACCCGGGGCTGATGATGCCCATCAGCGGGCCTCCATCAGCAAATAACGACCTGAACTTTGTTCCTGGTTCGGCAGCTGCTGCGCTGATCACCTGGCGGCCGGTTACCTTCGGGCAACGCAACGCAGCCATAGAAAAGGCCACCGCACAATACCGCCTGGCGAACGCAGGATATAATGAGCAGCTATTCCGCTATCAATACATGGCTTTACAGGCGTACCTGGATGCAGCCTATTTTGCAAAGATCATAACCGTTCATAAAGCAAATATCGAACGCTATAAAAGCAACCTGGAGCAATCGCTGGTCCTTGCAAAGACGGGGTTGAAACCCGGGATCGACACCCTGCAAACTCAAAGTTCCATTGCCCAGGCGGAAATAGACCTGCTGCAAAGTGAAACCAATTACAAACAGAAGCTGATCGAACTCTCATCGCTTATAGGATATAACGAACAGAGTAAACTGATACTAACTGACACCGCATTCA
>DAOLFI010000293.1:0-5014 GCA_035326385.1 Niabella sp. | reverse complement strand
TCTAAACATCCCGATACGGCTATTGCCTATTTCGCTGGCAGCGCCGTGTATAGCAAAACCGTTACGATTAATAACTTTTCAGATAAGGCGGCTTATGTGCTCGATTTGGGCAGGGTGGTGGCAGTGGCTAAGGTAGAAGTGAACGGGAAACCGTTGGGAGGTGTTTGGACGGCACCTTATAAAGTAGATATTTCTTCCGCTATAAAGCCGGGTAGTAATCTTATAACAATCAAAGTTACTAATACTTGGGCCAACAGGCTTATCGGCGATCAGCGGGTGGACCAGGAAAAACGCAGTACCTGGACGCTGTTCAACCCTTATAAACCTGATAGTAATCTGGAAACCGGGGGGCTGCTTGGACCAGTATTAATTGAAAGGTACGATTAAACCGCCATGAAGCAACGGTGATTCACAAACAATAAAAAATAGTCAAAATTTAAAAAAAGTAATAATGGTTAAATATTTATTCGGTATTGCCTGCTTAATTGTACTACAAACAGGAACCGTTATAGAAGTTAGGGCGCAAAAGGCCGCCCGGCCCAATATTGTCTTTATTTTAGCAGATGATCTTGGCTGGTCGGATCTTTCCTGTTATGGAAACAGGTTTAATGAGTCGCCCAATATCGACCAGCTTGCAGGTAATGGCATAAAATTTACAAATGCGTATTCGCCGGCACCCGTTTGTACGCCGGGAAGAGCGGGGATAATGACTGGCCAGTACCCTGCGCGCCTGGGTGTGTTCGAGTTTATTCCCGGCCATTGGAGGCCTTATGAAAAAGTAACAGTTCCTGTTAATAAAACACAGTACCTGCCCTTAGAGAAAACCACCCTGGCCGAAGTTTTGAAAAAGGCAGGCTATGAAACTGCCTATTTCGGGAAATGGCATTTGGGCGATCAGCCAAAATACAATCCATTACAGCAGGGGTTTGATGTGTTTCATTCAGGTAATGTTGCAGCCGGTAACGGGAATAACTCCAATATAAAACTATCTTCCGATGTAATAGGCGATCTGGCTGCTGAGTTTATCGATTCACATAAAAAGAACCCTTTTTTTATATTCCTGTCTTATTATGAGGTCCATGTGCCTTATAATCCAAAACAAGGGTTAATCAGTAAATATATGAAAAAGGATAAGGTCGACGATTATCCTTGTAATGCCCTGTATGCGGCATCCATTGAACAAATGGATCAAAGTATAGGCCGTATTGTATCAAAACTGAAAGCTGAGAAACTTTTAGACAATACAATGATCGTGTTTATTTCTGATAATGGCGGTAGCATTAGCGAGAATAAATACCCCGAAGTTAAAGATGGCAAATATCCGCTGCTCCATCCTTCAAAAAGAAACCTTTATCCAAAAAACAGCCCTCTGCAATTTATTGGAACAACCAATACGCCACTGCGAAATGAAAAGGGCTCGGTTTATGAAGGTGGAATAAGGGTGCCAATGATTATTAGCTGGCCGGCAAAGATCTCAAAGGGTATATGTAAAGAACCGGTAATTGGAATTGACCTTCTTCCTACCTTAGCCGACGTTACCGGAACGGGCCTGGCAGCGAATGATATGGTAGATGGGGTGTCTCTGTTACCATTGCTTGAAAATAAAAAAATCAGCAGGGATTACATTTTTTGGCATTACCCGGTTTACCATCATGATGTGCCCGCAGCGGCAGTTCGCAATAAAGAATGGAAACTTGTTATGAACCTTGCCGATAGTACTTTTAATTTATACAATTTAAGAGTAGATCTAAGCGAAACAACAGATCTTTCAGCAGCCTTTCCTGAAAAATTATTTGAATTACAAGAGGCTTTGATAAAGTGGCAAAAAATAGTGCAGGCTCCAATGCCGTCCCGAAACCCGCAGTTTAATGAAGGGAAAAGATGGATATGGGGAAAACATCCTCACCGGAACTAGATAGGTATCCGGTGGCCGTTATAGTGGATTTTTTCGCGACATCGGCAAATGTTAAAGCAAGGGAAACCCCCATAATTCCTTAAGCGAAGATCGGGAGTTGTTTCATACGTCAAAACAAGCGGATCAACGGGAATGCATATTTACATACCATTGGGTGGTAAATACTTATGAACAATCGAAAGAATTTGCAAGAGTGATAGTTACATTGGTACATCGGCAAATCCCAAAATATACTTCCTTTGAAAGAACAGTAAAAGCAAGAAAAGGACTGATGTATCTCGATTTCTTACAAAATCGACCGCATGCTACCGTTGCAGCACCCTGTTCGGTACGGCCTAAGCCAGGCGCCACAGTATCGATGCCTTTGTATTGGAACGAAGTAAAAAAGGGTTTGAAAATCACTGACTTTAGTATTGTCAATGTTCTCGAAAGGTTGAACACTGAAGGTGACCTTTTCAAGAAGATACTGGAGAAAAGGATCAATCTTCAAAAGATTATTAAAGAAATAGAGGTTAACTAAATTTCGAGATCAGTTTTTTCTGAATTATTCTGCATCTAGCGAGAAACGGGGATTATTCTGGCAGCGCCAATTATCGGTTACAAGCTGGAGAAGCTCGTTATACAAAGTCCATACCAGTCGCGAACTGGTCGGTTTAATTTATATACAAAAGTTCTCATCCCTGAAGACGATATAAACAGACTGCTGGCGGAGCTCCTGTTTTATATATAAAGCAAGATTGCGAAGCGTGTCTTTTATTTCCTGGTCCGTTCTTTTTCTATCTTCCATCGTTGATAGCTCACCCGTTAAAACAACGCTTGGTGTTGCTGTCACCGGGTATTGGTTTGCATAAGGTCCAACGGAAGGAAATATAAGCTGACCATCTTGCAGGAAACAGCTGACCACGGGCAAACTATCTTTAAGTCTCCGCGACATCCAGGCAATCACTGTTTCAGTTGCTTCCGATAAAGTATGCACCTTGCTTTCAGGAGCATAACCTTCCTTTAAATCGAAGGTAATTTTGTAGCTGCGCTTTTTCATATAACCGACAAATTTTAGCTGGCATGTACTATAAATAAAAAAATTTGCCTTTTAAACAATTCCCTGAAGGCTAAATAAGTTGGGATCGGTATGGATCCGTTTGAAAGAAAATTGATCCCTGATATGCTCGTTAAAATAAACGCCTTTCATTTTCGAGTTTTTAAAAGCATTGTAAACAGAAGGAGGCACTTGCATATAATGATAAACCAGGCCGGAAACGAACTCAACTACCAGCAATTCTTTCGCTTCGTTGTAATGGATGGATCGTATAACAGTTGAAGGCATAACTTTATTCTTTTTCTTTCTCCTGAATGGTTTTCCTGCCGGTTTCTACTTCTACTTCCTTAGTGGTGACAGCATAATCACTGGGATGTATATCATCGCCATACGCTACGGCATACGCTTTCGTAAATTCAGCGCCCAGGTAAAGAATGATCGATGAATAATATACCCAAACAATTAAAATCACCAATGACCCGGCAGCACCGTAAGTACTGCCTACCTGCGTTTGGGATATGTATAAAGAAATACCGAACTTACCAATCATGAACAGGATGGCTGTTATCAACGCACCGGCAAATACATCGCGCCATTTTATTTTTGCGTCAGGAAGTACCTTGAATATTACGGCAAATATGACGCCGCTGATAATCAAAGTAAGAACTAGATTGAGAATATAGAACAAAACAACTGTTAAATCCGGGTACCTGGCTTGTAGTCCTTTGCTTATACCCTCTATAACTCCGGTTACAGCCAGCGATACCAATAATAAAAATCCAAGACTGATAATAACAGAAAATGAAAGAAATCTGTTTTGTAACATTTTCAGCCAGCCTTTCTTAGGCTTTGCCTTTAGCCCCCAGATAGTGTTGATAGAGTCCTGGATTTCTCCAAAAACGGTAGTGGCTCCAATTAGAAGGGTTACGCCACCGATAATGGCAGCAATAGTACTTTTTCCTGTAAGAGAAGCATTCTTGATAATTTCCTGGAGCTGAATGGCTGTATCCTTGCCTACAAAACCTTCCAGAACACTAAATACTTCGCCTTCTATCGCTTCCCTTTCCAGGAATAATCCACAAAGGGAAATGATCATTACTAAAAGCGGGCCCATAGAAAAAACGGTGTAGTACGCGAGCGATCCACTTAACTTGGTAACCTTATGATCTGAAAATCCCTTAAAGGTATCTTTAATAACCGCCCATATTCCTTTAAACGATAATCGCTTACCTTTATTGACGTTTTTTACTGCTTCCATAATTATTAATTTTGATTGACGGTACTATAGCGATGCAGTCCATTGGTGCGCTTCTCCACCGGCTTTTCCCGGGCTTTTTCTTTAGCCTGCTCTTCCCGTTTTTTCTTTGAAGTAAATAGTCGTTTAAACAGTCCAGGCTTATCTTCCTGGCCATCTACAGTTTCCGCAGACTGTATATTAATTTCGTTATCCACAGCAGGCATGAGCGCCTCGATAAAGGCATTTCTCAATACTTCCCAGATAGCTTCCGAAGTACCTACAGAAGTGTTTGAAAAACTGCCTTCGATGGGCACTTTTGTTGCCACCTGTTCTTTTTTCGGATTTTCTAAGATCTTGCCGGCAACTTCGATGGCACCTTCTTTAATCTTTTGACCGAGATTGTCTTTTTTATCTTCCGTTCCCAGCACCTGCAGATCTTTAATGATCGGTTTTACATAGCCTTTAAACTTTCCGTCTTTTGCTGCAAATTCTGTATACAATCCCATGGTTCCTTTACTTACATCAAATTTGCCATAAGCTTTAAAGAAGTCGTTCACCTTGACCAGTTTTGTACTTTTGAGCTCTGCTGTCAAATCGAAAGTAGGCTGCTTTTCCAAAGCATTCACCTTCATATCCAGTGTAAATTTGCCATCATACACATCGGCACTTGCTTGTATAGGTGAGGGTAATAAGGTGTTGCTGTCAGATGTATTTTTCAGGTTTTGTGCTAGCACATATGTATTCTCCAGAAAGATATCCACTTTCGGAGATTTGGTATTATCGACGTAGTGTATACTGCCTTTTTGTATCTCGAAGCGGTTCACTT
>DAOLFI010000292.1:0-5021 GCA_035326385.1 Niabella sp. | reverse complement strand
AACCCCGAAATTGTAAGCGATAACAAGAAATTTGCTGCCACAAGCAAAGAGTACCGGGGGCTGGAAAAGATCGTAACGGCTTATAATGATTACAAAAGTCTGCTGGACGACATTGACTTTAATAAAGAAGCGCTGAACGGCGATGATGAGGAGCTGCGCGAACTGGCCAAAGCCGAAACTGCCGGTTTGCAGGAGCGTAAGGAAATAATGGAAGCGGCCATTCGCCAGCTGCTGATACCTAAAGACCCCCAGGATGGCAAGGATGTGATCATGGAGATCCGTGCAGGTACCGGTGGTGATGAAGCCAGTATTTTTGCCGGCGACCTGCTGCGGATGTATATTAAATACTGCGAGAAGCACGGTTTTAAAACGGCTGTTTTAAGTGAAAGCGAAGGAACCGTAGGAGGCTATAAAGAGGTACAGCTGGAAGTTACCGGAGATGATGTGTATGGCACCTTAAAATTTGAAAGTGGTGTACACCGCGTACAACGCGTACCTGATACTGAAACGCAGGGCAGGGTGCATACTTCTGCAGCCACTGTAGCGGTTATGCCTGAGGCAGAGGAGATTGATTTTGAATTAAGGGAAGCTGACGTGAAAATGGAAACATCACGAAGCGGTGGTGCGGGAGGACAAAACGTGAACAAGGTGGAAACCAAAGTAATGCTGACCCATATTCCAACCGGTACGGTGGTTATTTGCCAGACCGAGCGCACCCAGCTGGGTAACCGCGAAAAAGCCATGCAGATGATGCGTACCAAATTGTACGAGGAACAGGTGCGCAAGCAGGAAGAGGAAATTTCCCGCCATCGTAAAAGCCTGGTAAGCAGCGGCGACAGGAGCGCCAAGATCAGGACGTATAATTATCCGCAGGGACGTGTAACTGATCATCGCATTAACCTGACGGCTTATAACCTGGACGCTATAATGAATGGCGAGCTGCAGGAGTTTATAGATGCCTTACAATTTGCCGAAAACTCGGAGAAGCTGACGAAGCAGGAATAGGGAACAGTTTGCAGAGCTTGTCCGCTGCAGATTGAAAAGCGAATAAGTTAAAAGGCTGAAAAGGCTTTTACCAGGTTGTATGGCCAATCTTCCTCTTGTGCGTTTATCCATGCCCAAAGTCGATAGCAGACCAAATGCGAGTCGTCTTCACCTCGCACAGCCACGCGAAGCAGGCGCCTCATACACTTTACTCTCTTTTACCACACCTGTTTTACTTCTCTTCTCTTAATTTCTGTTTTACCAAATTTTCTCGGGTAATAGGAAAAGGTAAGCATAAAGTATTGCTGAAGACCGTTGGTGATACGGGTGGTGGTACCATATTTATCAGCAGTATTGCTAATATTCTGGAACTGCTTTAAAATATCCATTGCAGAAAATTTGAGCTCACCCTGCTCGTTTTTTAACACTCTGCAGCTTGCAAATGCATTCCAGAGAACGATGGGTTTATCAATATTGGTATTTTTGGTATGATCAAGCGTAGAGCTGATAGTATAGTTTTTAGGTAGGTTCACCGTCAGGCCTAACCGCGTTATATCTGACGAGTTTTTAAAAGACCTTAAACCAGCACCTGACTGATCCGTTTGATAAGTGTTAAAGGTTTTTCCCAGGTTGAAAATAAGGACTGATCTTAAAGCCAGTTGAAGGTTAATGTTGTTATTAAAGCCTGCTGTACTTGTTTCAGAAAAAATATTATCTATATAGTTCGGGTTTTTACTATTGTTATAAGAACCGTTATACATGAGCTGGATATTGCTCTTTTTAAGGTTACGGACAATATTCAGGTTATAACTAAGGTTATAAGACCTGCTTTCCTTTGCATTCACATAATAATAAGTTCTTTCACCGGAGGGGGCATTTATTAAGCTGTCCGTTACCGGGTTTAAAGTATGAGTATAACCACCGTTAAGCCCTCCATTGAATGCGTATTTGGCTTTGGGCTTTTGCGAATTAAAGCGGGCATTGAAATTGTAGGAGTGGTTAACCCTGTTCTTGAGATCAGGATTTCCTATTCTTATATTAAAGCGGTCCAGGTCATCAGTAATAGTGTATAACTGATCCACACTGGCATAGTCAAAGTTTTTGTTATAGTTCAGGCTTAAGTAATACGAAAAATTTTCTCTTCTGTTATAGTTATAAGACAGGTAGCCATCGTATCTGAAAAAACTGAACGAGCGGTTGAGGTTACGTACCGCAAAAGAGGAGGAGTTATTATCCTGCTTAAAATCTTCCGTAAAATTTACATATACATAAAAATTACGATAGTATTTATCGCTCCATTTATAAAACGACTTGCCTAACCGGAGCGAAGGAGCGTATTCTATTTTTTCGTTTATATTATTATTGGTAAGACGGGCATTTTTTACGTAAACATTCTGAACACTGTCATAGTCAGAAACACGGTCATCCCTGTTCCATTTAGTATAGTTAATGCGCTGGTCAAGGCTAAGATCAATGCCAAAGAAATTAAATCTGCCAAATAGTAACCTTCTGAGGCCATTGTAACTCAGGTTGGCGCCCACATTCAGGTTAGACGAAGTATTGTTATAGTTACGGTTATAGGTGGTATCCCTGCTATCATCTACAAACGAGTTAAAAACACTTTTCACGTACCTGTCAGATTCGCTGTTGTTATTATTTACATTCAAATTGATATTAAACTGTGCAGCAGGGTTATCGTAGCTATACTTTGAATAATTGGCAGATAACGACTGGTTGCCAGATCTCCTTTGTTCATTACTCAACACGTTGCTGGTACTTACCAGGCTGTTTGTGGTATCTCTGATATCCGTAACCCTTCGGGTATCACTATTGCTGTTGTTGATGCCTGCATTACCATTAATGGTGAAATTGTCTTCGTAACTATTGGTCTTTATATAATTAATGCCAAGGCTATGATTATCATTTACCATATTGGTAATCGTATTGTCTTCCTCAAACTGCGGGTTATCTAAAGTAGTTCTGTTTTGCAAAGACCAGTTAGTGAGATAACGGTCATTGCCGGATTTTGTATAATTAGCTGTTATCCTGTCGTTTTGCCGGCTATTGGTTGTTTCAATAAAATTATGGGTAAATACACCTCCTACAGAATGATACCGGTTTACCCCCTCGGTATTAAAATTACCAACATTGCGCAGGTTAGGGTTATAGTTCCGGTAGGTATTATTTTGAAACATCTCATTCAGGTTGTCGATATTCTTGTTGATATTGTTATACCCGCCGCCAATACCAAAAGAAGTTCTCTTATTGTACGTCTGAAAAGAAAGATCGCTTTCAAACCGTTTGGTGGTTCCGTATCCCACACCCATTTTACCAAAGTAGCCCTTCTTTTTATCTTCCTTCAGTTTTATGTTCATGGTAAGCAACGAGTCCTGCTGCTTTCTCTCCTCCGGCTTTAAGGTGCGGTCTACTTCCTGGTACACCTGTATTTTTTCAACCGCATCTTTTGACAGGTTTTGGGTGGCCATCCTTGCATCGGCTGACCCCATAAAAGGTTTTCCATCTACCAATACGCTGGGAATTTTCCTGCCGTTCATAGTTATGGTACCATCCGACCAAACGGTAACTCCCGGCACCTGCGTAAGCAGATCTTCAACTACCGCATTAGGGTCCATTTTAAAGGCTGCCGGGTTTATCTCCAGCGTATCCCCGTTCATCCTTATGGGTATCTGGGCCGTTACGGTTACATTCAGCGAATCGTTGAACGATGGTGAAAGAATAATATCAGCGGTATATATTGCTGAATCGAGCTTAATAGTTTTATAAAAGGGCTTAAAGCCAACATAAGATACATTTAAAATAATATCAGAGCCCAACGGTATTTTGCTGAGGCTAAAACCTCCGTATCCATCAGAAAGCTGGTAATTGATAAGCGATGAGTCTTTTTTAAAAAGACTTACGGTTGCCGATTCTAAAACGGCTCCTGTAAGCGAATCTTTTACAGTACCTTTTACAGTTCCGGTTTGGGCCTGCACAATGGTTGCCTTTAATAAAAAGATAAGGCTGCACAATAAGAAAGTTCTCATTAGTAAGTTTTGATAGTATATTCCACAATTACCGGGGTTGGATTTTTGCTGTCTTTAAAACACGCCTCCAGTTCTTTAGGAAATGGTATGGATTTATCTTTTAATTCGTAGGTTTTTTTCAGGGTTTCGGCATTAATGACCTTGTAGTATTTATCGTTGAACCGGTTACCCAGGTTGTCAGAAATTATAGGAAGATTGTAGGTAGCGCTATCGGCTTTGGTTTTTGACAGGTTGTAGGAAGAGGTGGTTTTTCTATCGTAAATATATTGGCCGTAATTGCTTAAGAAACCAATAGTAACGAACATATACCTGCCGGATTCAAAAACATTATAGATCTGGCGTAACATCCAGCCGTTGTTTCTTTCAAAATTCTCCCGCTCTGTTTTACTTTTAAAAGGAGTTTCGAAAAAAGACTTTGGAAGACTGTTCTCCATCGGAAGAACCATTTGGTAAGCCGGTGTAATGATATCATTCGATAAAGAATAGATGGTATCTAAATAAGGCCGTGTAATATAAAAAGTATCAGGCTTTCCGCTTTCCTGGGTATGGGCTCCAATGTAAGGAGCGTAAAGATATTTGCTTTCATGATTTTTATTGTAGGGAAAATATCCTTTTACAAACTGGTCATTTTTATAAATCTTTACTTCATAATCGGTGGTATCTTTATAACGGTCGCTGACATGTACCCTGTAAGTACAATACAGGTCATCTTTCAGGTTATAGGCATCCAGTATGTCGAAAGCTGTAACGGCTGCTTTTTTCATGGTAAATGTGCTGTCGCTTAAGTCAATAACATACTTTTTATAATACTTCTTATTTTTCTTATTGGCAAAATCGGTCTGTATTTCAATACGGTCTTTTTCAGTTAAAGAATAGAGCTTATTCGTGAAAATAAAGTTAAGCTGTTTCTTAGCCCTGTCATACCTGGGATAGGAACCTGCTGCCTTCTTTTTATAGGAAACCTGCTTAACAAACCGGCCGTTCCTGTCATAA
>DAOLFI010000291.1:0-5024 GCA_035326385.1 Niabella sp. | reverse complement strand
AACCTGAACTTAAAAGAAGACATTTATTACGAGATTATTCGTAATAAAACGGCTTCTTTGCTGGCATCTGCCTGCAGCGCCGGAGCCTGGTCTGCTACAGAAAATGAAGAGGAGGCTGAAAAAATGCGGATCTTTGGCGAAAAAACGGGTATCGCCTTTCAAATCAAGGACGACCTTTTTGATTATGCCAGCGAAGATGTGGGTAAACCTACAGGCAATGATATTAAGGAAAAGAAAATGACGCTGCCCTTAATCTACACATTGAATAATGCCGATAAATTAACCCGCCAGAAAGTTATTAATATTGTAAAAAATAACAATAACGATAAGAAGAAGGTTGCCTGGGTGCTGGATGTAGTAAAAACTACCGGGGGTATTGCCTATGCTACTGAAAAAATGTACGCTTATAAAAAAGAAGCCCTGGATATATTGATGCAATGCCCGGATAACGAGTACCGGCAGGGACTGAAAGACCTGGTGGATTATGTTACCGAACGGAAATATTAGCAGCACCGGTTACTTTTTTTCTTTTAAAAAACACAGCTAATTATGAAACAACACGCTAACCCTATACCTCGTGTCTGCCGGCAGATGTAACAAATGGTTATATCCTGTATGTACTGAATCGAATCAATAACCTACTTAATTTCTACATATCTTGGTTAAACGCTGGAATATTATAAAGACCGATAGTAATAAGGTCGCTGCATTACAAAAAGAGCTTAAAATAAGCGCTACACTTTGTAAAATATTAGTACAGCGCGGCATACATACATTTGACGAAGCTAAAAACTACTTCCGCCCGCAGATGGCTCATTTGCACAGTCCGTGGCTGATGAAAGACATGCATAAAGCAGTAAACAGAATCCTGACCGCTTTTCAGTTTAAAGAAAAAATACTGGTGTTTGGAGACTATGATGTAGATGGCACCACAGCAGTGGCTGGTATGTATAGTTTTCTGAAAAAGCTGCATACTGATGTAGCATATTATATACCCCATCGATATAAAGAAGGATACGGAATTAGCAAAGCGGGTATAGATTTCGCGAAAGAAAACAACTTTTCACTGGTAATTGCGCTGGATTGCGGTATTAAATCGGTTGACCTGGTTGACTATGCCCATACAATAGGTGTAGATTTTATCATTTGCGATCATCACCTGCCTGATGAAAGAATCCCGCAGGCAGTTGCTGTTCTTAATGCCAAGCAAGAAGACTGCCCCTATCCTTATAAGGAACTATGCGGCTGCGGTGTTGGGTTTAAGCTCATGTGTGCCTTATGCGAACGCTTAAAGATTCCCATTGAAAATGCATATGAATACCTGGATCTGGTAGCCACGGCTATTGCAGCAGATATTGTACCCATAACAGGAGAAAACAGGGTGCTTGCTTTTTACGGACTTAAAAAAGCCAACGAAAATCCCAACCTGGGCATTAAAGCTTTAGCCACTCTCAGCGGGGCTAAACTACCTCTGCGTATTGACAACCTGGTATTTATGATAGCGCCCAGGGTAAATGCCGCCGGCCGCATGGACGATGCCAGCAAAGCCGTACAATTATTTATCGCTTCCACCAGTACAGAAGCCCTGCAATATGCAGAGCTGTTACATAGTGATAACACCAACAGAAAAGAGGCCGACTCCGGTATTACGGCCGAAGCACTGGAGCTAATTTCCCAAAATCGGCACTGGGCAGAAAGAAAATCTACCGTCGTGTACCAAAGCCACTGGCACAAAGGAGTGGTAGGAATTGTAGCTTCAAGGCTTATTGAGCAACATTACAGGCCTACAGTTGTTTTAACAGAAAATGGCAACTATGCAACCGGCAGCGCCCGGAGTGTGCCTGGTTTTAATTTATACGAAGCCATCCATGCCTGCCGCGAACATTTGCTTGCTTATGGAGGGCATTTTGCTGCGGCCGGACTTACTCTCGAAAAGCACAACATCGAAGTTTTCAGAAATAAATTTGAAGAGGTTGTATCGGCCACCATAAAAGAGGAGTTATTAATTCCGGAAATTGTTATTGATGCCGAAATTTCTTTTAAAGAGATAACTCCCGCCTTTTATAATATCCTTTGCCAGATGGAACCGTTTGGCCCGGGAAATATGGCGCCTGCTTTTATTGCACGCAATGTGGTTGACACTGGGTTTAGTAAAATTGTAAAAGAAAATCACCTGCGCGTAGTTGTAAAACAAGATGATATTATGCTGACAGGCATTGGGTTTAATATGGCCGACAAATTTGAAACAGTAGCAAGCCGCCAGCCTTTTGATATAGTTTTTAAGATATGTGAAAACGAATGGAACGGGCAAAAATCATTACAACTGCGGGTGGAAGATATCAGGCGTGAATTGAGTTGACGGGTGACAGAGGACAATTCACTGTACAGATCATGAACTTGAAATCATGAACATATCCTGTTACCTATCAGCTGTAGCCTATCCTCCTCCTACTCTACCCGGGTAAGCTTTATGCTGGTAACCGGCGCTACGATCAACGGGAACTTTTCTACCGTAACATTGGACAGGTCAAGACCAAAGTTCTTTTCTTCAGACAGGCTAACCTTCTTTATCCAGAAATGCAGCTTCATGATCATCTTTTCAATAAAAGGCAGCTCATTTTCCAGGCTCAGGTATTTCTCCATTACCATAAACTGAAAATCACCTACTGTATTACTGCTGGCCAGGCTTTCGTAGCGGCTCATTATATTCACTTCCTTATTCTGAACCAGGTCCTCCACCACTTTTTTGAATAACAGGTTAATGCGAGGCTGCATCCTGAACCCTAACTTAAAGTCGATACGGATAATATCATTAGGAATAATATGCTCTACTTTATATTCTGATGTATAGGGATCATCAACAGTATCTACATGTACAAACCAGTAAATATCTGCCCGCTTGGGCTTTCTGTTTAAGATAGAATAAATGATCTTATGCTCTATTTCCTTGGGATTGTCTGCGCTGGTGAGATAAATAAGATGCGTGGCATACTTAGCTACACTTTTATCATTGCTTAGCTCCTGGATCTTGGAAATATAATGCTCCATACGTACAAACTCCATGTAACGGTTTTTGATCCTTCTTGCCCGGAACCAAACGTACATCACCAAAAACATAAGGCCGCCGATCATTAAAGTAATATAACCCCCGTGTGGAAATTTTTCCAGCAGCGCCACCAGATAGGCAGTTTCAACAATAAAAAAGCTTATCAGAAAAACATACACTATCCTTTTATTAACCCTTTTTAATACCAGGTAATTGGAAAACAGGATGGTAGTGGTTATCATGGTTACTATAATAGCCAGTCCGTAAGCAGCTTCCATCCTTGAAGATTTCTGAAAATACAGTACTACAAATACACATCCTGTAAATAAAAGAGTATTTACTGCAGGTATAAATAACTGTCCCTTCGCCTCTGATGGATAACGAATCCGAAGCTTAGGCCAGAGGTTCAGGCGGATGGCTTCACTAATCAGGGTATAGGCCCCTGAAAGCATAGCCTGACTGGCTATGATAGCAGCTGTAGTGGCTATTATTACTCCGGGCACAATAAACCATTCAGGCATCAGGTTAAAAAAAGCGTTAATTCCCTGTGCATTTTTTACAGACTCTGTAATTGTTTTCCCTGTATGATGCGAAAGAAGGTATCCTCCCTGTCCAAAATAATTGAGCAGTAAGCACAGCTTTACGTACATCCATGAGTAACGTATATTCTCGCGCCCGCAATGCCCCAGGTCGCTATACAAAGCTTCAGCACCGGTTGTACAAAGAAATACGGCTCCCAGGAGCCAGAAACCATGAGGGTAATTAATTAAAAACTCAATGGCGTAATAAGGGCTTAATGCCCTGAATATGGTAATATCATCTGTAATATGCAAAGCCCCGAATACCGCAAGCATTGTGAACCATATAAACATGATGGGCCCGAATATTCTTCCGATAGAGGCCGTTCCAAATTGCTGCAGAAAAAAGAAAGCGGATAATATGCCCAATACTATCCATACAATGGTTTTAGTAGGCATTTCCTTAAGCTCCGGCAGCATTCTTAATCCCTCAACGGCAGAGGTTATGGTCATTGGCGGAGTTATAATACCATCAGCTATCAGCGCAGCTCCTCCTATCATTGCCGGCAATACCAGCCATTTCCGCCGTCGTCGTACCAATGCATATAAGGCAAAAGTGCCTCCCTCGCCTTTGTTATCTGCGCGTAAGATCAAAATCACATACTTAATAGTAGTTTGTAATGTAAGCGTCCAGATAATACAGGATAATGTGCCAACAATAAGCTGTTCGGTTATTTGCCGGTTGCCTATAATGGCATTAAATACATACAGGGGTGATGTTCCAATATCGCCGAAAATGATACCTAAAGCAATAAGCAGGCCTGCTGCAGTTGCTTTATTAGTATGAGATTTCACCAAATAAGACAGGTTAAAGTTTAAATAAAACACAAAGTTTATGCAAATCCTGTTAAATGAAAAAACTTTATATTTTCATGCTAAACCCTTATATTCAATGTCATTTTTTTAAAAAGAAAGTTATAATTTGCATACAACCCTATTGTTCTTTACTGATAATCACGGTATATGTAACTTTATACCGGAAAATTGGTTTGAATTATGAAACGTCCCCTAATCCCCGATAGCCATCGGGATAATTACAGGGCGTTCCATCAGACCTAAAAACATAAAAAATAAACTGATGAAACGCAAATTTTTATCCGTACTTGCCTTTACCCTTTTATCTGCTGCTCTTTATGCCCAAACTATTACCTACGCCGACATCAGCAAAGGAGATGCCGAGCGTATGAATTTTGAGATATTAGGGAAGGCCGCTGACAATTACCTTGTGTACAAAGAAGTAAAGGGGAATCACCGCATTTCGGTATATGATTATAATATGAGCCTGCGCGAGGATATTCCCATCACTGCTTTGCCTAAACAGAACACATTGCTGGATATCAGCTTCTATAGCGGCGAACGCCATCATTATCTTCTTTACCAGTACCAGGAGGGTGACATTG
>DAOLFI010000290.1:0-5025 GCA_035326385.1 Niabella sp. | reverse complement strand
GAAGAAAGTTTATACTTTCTTTTAATATCTGACTTAACTTCAAAAACTGCCCCGATTTCTTTAACATGCGGCAATGTAGCAGTATTCATCCCGCACTCCTTTAGCAATGCCTCTTCATAAGCAGACCCGTTATAAAAAGCTTTAGACGCATTTAAAGAATCAGTAAAGATTTCACCCGTAAAATAATAGTTAAGCAATTCTCCTGCGCCAAACCAGTATATCACGCGTTGGTAAGTTTCAGGATGATGCTTTTTAAACCAAAGTGCTTTTGGCACAAGAGAGGAAGAGGTACATACAAGATTCCTGGTGTTTTCAATATTGCGAAAGCTTTCTAGCTGTCTTATCTCTCTTGCCTCTTTTTCGGCCCGCTTATCAGATACCATTAAAGTTTTGGTTTCCGGCAAGAACTGTTCATTAATACCCAAAATACAGGACGAACTGGTAGTAGCAGTAATATAATGGATTTGATGGCTTAAGTCAGTATTATCAGCAATTTCGCGTAAAATGTTTTCCAACAAGCTGAGCCACTCCCAGGCATCCTGCTCAACACGTTCCTTAAATAATACCGTATGTACAGGATAAGCCTTGGAATAAATCTGCTCACCCGCATTATCCAAAACAATTCCACGAATAGACTTCAATCCCAGATTAATAATTAAGTTCATATTTTAAGCCGTGTATTTTAATATATACGATTCATAAAAAGGAGCTATTTTTTCAGCATAAAATTTAAAAAAATTCAATTCATCATAAGTTTTATTTTCAGCTACAAATTCTTTTAAAATTTTATGCGTTTCTATTTTCAATGCTGTAGAAACATTAATTTTAACAACACCATACTTTACAGACTGCTGTATCATTTCTTCGGGCATACCTGTTCCTCCATGCAGGACAAAAAATTTACTTCCAATAAGGGATACTGCCTCTGCCAGCTTTTCTATCTGAATATCTTTAACGGATTCATAAACACCGTGGCTGTTTCCGATTGCTAAAGCAAGCATATTATAACTGGTATTTTCATTAAAGTAAACCAGTTCAGCGGGCTTATAATAAGCACTGCCCCCCTCTGAACCAAATCCATCCTCCACACCTGAAATAGCTCCTAACTCTGCTTCCAGCAAGCACCCTTTAGATGAGGCATATTTAAAAATATGATTGGTGTTTTTGCTATTTGTCTCAACGGGCAATGAAGAACCGTCGTACATAACTGAAGAAAAGCCTTTATCAATACAGAATTTAATAATTCCTTCATCCAAACAATGGTCTAAATGAAAAAAAAACTTTGTTCCTTTGTATTTTGGTATTAAAAAATCAAACCCATATAACTTTTCAAAATAAGAAATATATTTAGCTGAAAACTGAGCAATAACAGGAACATTATTGATTTCTGAAAAAGCATGTAATGTATTTAACTGATACAGGTTTTGAATATTAAACGCTATTAATGCTTTTTTTTTATCCAACATTTCTTTTAAGTACTCTTTCATACTTCGTTTTTCGTACAAATAAATATTTGTCCCTTCTCTTAATTATGTAGCTACTACAACATCAATAAAGGGAGTTCTGAAAGCCTTAATTATTTTAAAGGGTATAACGTATCTTTTAATTCAAACAAAAATCCTGATCCGGTAACTTATAGCCAAACATGCAATTTAGATGTTAATTCGAAATATTTTAATTTACAGAAACTAGAGTATCCCGAATATATTTTCTTGTTGTTAATATTCCAAGTACAATAATTCCCCCTATAATTCCTCCTATAATTAATGCGATCAATTTACTGGTCTTCTTTTTCTCTAATGGCAAAACCGGTTCATCTACTATCTGTATTAATGGAGTCTCTTTAAGAAGGGATATCTTACTCAACTCTAAATTTTGTAATATTGTTCCTAATATTTCCTGATTAATTTCCGCATTCGCCCTTGCATTTTGAATGGGAGCTATCCGCTGTGTCATACGAGTCGGGTTTTGATTAGGCGTGGCATCAGCTACAGTTGCAGCACTATAAATGGCCCCTGTCATTAGACTGTGAACCGAATCTGCTTTACGCTGTAGAATTGTTACATTTTCCAAAGATTTTTTGCTTTTTGTGCTTAAATAGAATTTATTTACATTCTCAACAAGCTTCTCATTAAAATACTTCGCAAAAAGTTCATCTTGGGAATTAACAGTAACTGTAATAATATTTGATTTCTTATCTTTTTTTTCAACTTTAAGAAAATTCTTATTAATATTTTTTACAACGAGTCCCATTATACTATCATGCACTAATTGCATTTCCTTTGTAACGTATTTATTATTTGGAATAAATTTTATACTCTTTAAAATGGGCCGCTCTCTACCCCATCGCTCCTTAAGATTATTATAATCAATAAACCGGTCAATGAGTAAATGCTTTTTGCCATCAAACATTCCTTCAGACAAAAGAGCGCTACTAATCATATTACGGGAACGGTATAATTCCAGGATATTCTCCCCCTCAAATAACCCTCCGCCAGATAAGCCCAGGTCAATACCAAAAGATGAAGCTATACCTGCATAAGCAGCCAAGCCGCTTTTACTCCCCCCGGTTTCCAACACAAAGCTGGTAGTAGCAGTATAAACCGGTTTTTTTAAAAATGCATAGGTCAGTCCCAAAACAGCTCCCAATATTCCAAAAAGTAAAATAATATACCATTTTGACCAGAAATACCTTATCCAATCCCGGATGCTTAATATCAGGCCTTTTAGAGATGTTTCCTCGCCCGGTATTCCGGCAAAATCACTGTTAACTTTTTCCTGCATATTATTGTCCATTACCACTGTTATTTAATATGGCAAATATGATGGCAGCAATTGATGCGGCCGCCGTGCCAATCCCAAACCACCCCTGGGCTGACATTCCTTCTTTCTTTAACTTTTGAGGAACAGATATTTCCGATCCAGGGGCAACAGCAGGATAATTATTAAAGAACAAAGCCTTAGTAGTTCCTGCGGCTGAACCGTTGGCATTACTGATAAAAGAACCGCGTTTATAGGCCATTTTGGTAAACCCTCCGGCACTGTTTATATAATACTTAAACGGCTTACCTGGTTTATACACCACTGAAATAGGACGCAGTACTTCTCCTGTTACCTTTACGGTTTGTAGCAAAGTGGGCACCCGGATAATGTCCCCTGCTTCTACTATCAAATCGTACCGGGATTGTGGAACTGCTAAAATCTTGTCTAATTCTATACCTACAAGGTCAGAAGCTACTGCAGACAGATAAAGGTTAGCCTTTGCAGAAGAGTCGTTGGCCCCTGCTTCTTTAAGACGCTCTAAGTTCATGATCCTGATCCTTTCCTCCTCTCTATCATCTGTTATTGAAGCAGGACGTTTTAAAGAAGCTCCTTCAGCATAAGCAAATGCGGTGAGACCGCCGGCTCTTTTTATAATATCGGAAATACGTTCATTTTTTGACTGTATGGTATAAATGCCCGGACGTAATACCTCACCTAAAACCTGCACCTGCTGCTGACCTGTATAGCCTTCAATAGATCTTACTGATACTATATCAAAGGGTTCCAATATGAATCCGGTGTCAGCCAGGCTAAGATCTTTATTTACGGTGATATTGAAAACCTCGGCTACCTGAGCAGATTGCTGGCTTAAGTCGGAGCCTTTTATCCGCCGGGCCACCTCAATATTGGCCGGACTGGCACCTTCCTTAAAACCACCAGCCATCTGTACCAGGTCTTCAACACGCATATTGCGGGAGAAATTGAAAGACCCGGGTTGCCTTATCTGGCCCCCAATGCTTACTGTGTATTCATCTCTTAAATCGAATATAGAGGAAATCTGGACAATATCTTCCCGTTTTAGCTCAATATCAGTTGTTGTATTTTGAACAATACCGGAAACATCAAACGGAATTACTGAACTGGTATTATCGGCATTTAAGCGGATGATATATCCCCTGTTCATAAAAGCATCTTCCTTCAGGCCATCCGCCTGCTGTATCAGTTTATTAAGCGTTAGTCCAGGTGTAAGCTCATATACACCTGGCCTGAATACGGCCCCTACTACCTGTATTTTATTTTCAAAACGGTCAAGAATAGGATCAACTATCACTTTATCCCCGTTTTTAGGTTTATAATCAGGATATTCTAACAATGTTTTGCTCAGCACTTTTTTCTCCGTAGCAGTATTCTGAAATACTTTAACTCTTGCTTTATAAGCCATTTCGGAGAATCCTCCCGCATATTTCAGCACATCGGCCAGACTTTCATCAGCACGGATCTCATAAATGGCCGGCCTTTTAACTTCACCTGTAACATCTACCCTTATCTGATACATCGGTATATGGATCACATCCTGATCTTGCAGGCGGATATTTTCCAACTGTGTGCCATTGATCAGAAAATCGTAAAGATCCACCGTGGCAATTACATTATTATTACGAATGATCTGGACATTCCTGAAGGATCCATTTTCATTAGGACCACCGGAAACATACAGGGCATTATAAACACTGGCCAGAGAAGACAGCGTATAAGTACCTGGTTTTGTTACTTCCCCACTTATAATCACTTTTATACTTCGGATATTACCCAGGTTCACGGTTAATTGAGTACGGCCGCTTCTCATAGCGGGATAAGTACCCTGCATAGCCGACCTGATCTTATTAGTAGCCTGCTCAATGGTCAGCCCTGCCACAGCAATACGGCCTACATATTCCACCGAAATAAAACCTTCCGGAGACACCCGTGGTTTGTAGCTGGCTTCATTATCCCCGGTAATATCAATCAATAATTCGTCATCAGGGCCTATTATATAACTTTTAGGAGTTGCCATACGCATATTGGGCTCAAAAGTGATAGAACCTGAACCAAAAAAATCTGATCCAAAAATACGGGAGTTAGGTTTGCCCGGATCGGGAGCAGCCTGATTTATAGTTGCATTTGCTGATCGGCCGGTATTGGTTTCACCCCCTTCTCTGGCAATCTCGGTTTCTGTTTTTTCAGTATTTTGCTGGCGTATCTCAGTAACCCTGTCTTTCAGTT
>DAOLFI010000289.1:0-5041 GCA_035326385.1 Niabella sp. | reverse complement strand
GTCACGGCCATAAACACCAATAGTTGCTCTTTGTATTCTTATCCGCTGGAGTAGCGCCGGTTTGAACGTATAGTCCAGCCGGCACTCACGTAGCTTGATGAAATCTGTTGAGAATGTGGAACTTTCTACATTTTGAATACCAAAATGCGAGTCGTAGTAATCCGAGAGGTTCTCTACGATCACGTCATTAGGTCGGTAGGTCCCGTCTCCGTTGTCAATAACGCCGGTACCCACAATGCCATTATACCTGCCCGGTAAGGTTTCTGTTGTTTTTCCCTGTATGGCCATTCTTGCCTGTGTGAATGCGTAACCTACAGAGCCATACTGTCCGTCAATAAGAAAGCTAAGCCGGAAGTTTTTATATTTAAACTCGTTATTGATGCTTGCTTTCCATTTGGGCATGGTATTGCCATGATACATAAGACTGTCGCTCAGAAGGGGGTATCCGTTGCTGTATAAGATCTGTCCGTCAGGCGCCCGCAGGTAACCCCGTCCGTAAAGATCGCCCATGCTGCCTCCAACCCTGGCAATGATAAACCCGTTGTTACTGGGACCTACCTGCAGTGTAAGATCATCCATACCTTCTGCCAGTTCCTTCACGGTATTCTTATTTGAAGAAAACTGCATGCTGATATCCCAGGTAAGCCCTTTTGACTGTTTTACCGGTGTACCTGTAAGCGCCACTTCAATTCCCTTGTTTTGCACCATACCAGCATTGATAACCACGTTGCGCATACCCGAAGCAGGATCTACTATCGAGGTCAATATCTGGTCGGATGTATTACCGAGATAAAGGGTTACGTCCATACCCAGCCGGTTTTTAAAGAACCTGGCTTCAACGCCGCCTTCGTAAGACCTGGTAAAGAGCGGACGCAGCAGCGGGTTGGAAAGCACGGTTGGATTAGAGAGCCCTCCACCCGGATACAGGCTGTTAGCTGTATAGGTGATGGAGGTGCGATAAGGATCGTTCTGCCCGCTGCCCACACCGGCCACAGATCCGCGGAGTTTGGCATAGCTGATAGAACGGGGTAAAGTGAACAGGTCTGACAGAATAAGACTGGCATTGACTGACGGATACATGATGGATACATTTTCTTTGCTGACAGGAGTAGCCAGCATGGACGTCCAGTCGTTCCTGAGCGAAAAATCGACAAATGCGTAGTTTTTGTAAGCGGCCGTGAACAATCCGTACAGGCTGTTGATAACATACCTGCTGTTATAAGGTACAGATACCAAAACGCCTGCGCTGTTTGCCGTAGTATATATACCGGGATATATCAGCGAATCGGCTCTTACTTCATTTTTATTGTAATGATTTTTTAAGGTACTGCCGCCCACGGATGCAGTGAAATCAAAATCTGAAACCGATTTTTTGTATTTAAGCAGGAAATCGCTGTTCATTTCCTGGCTGAAGATACCCTGTGTGCGATACATTCCCTTTCTGAAGCCAAAGGCATCCATGGGGCGTTGCTGCGAACGCTGATCGTAAGCCATGTCCATTGCTGTACGGGCAGTGATGGACAGATCATCGGTGATGGTATAAGTGGCCGAAATATTCCCGGTTACCGAGTTCCGGTTCATTTTATTCAGGTATTCATAAGCAATAACATAGGGATTGTCGGTTCCTGTGGTGAATGGTCTGCGCTGGGTTATATGGTCCTGCCCCGGTTCCCAGTAATCCCGCAGCCAGGAGATAGGTATATTAGGCTGCCAGAAAATAAACCCATACATCAGGGTCTGGTTGCCATACCCCGCGGCAGGCAGATTATCGCTTAGCTTATTGGTATAATTGATCCTGGTTGCTATCTGAAGATTTTTTGCCGGCTTTGAGTTTACGGCTACAGCAACCGTATTTCTGTCATATCCCGTGTTGGGTACAATCCATTTGTTGATCTGGTTGGTGTACGAAAAACGTGCTGATGTTCTTTCTGTACCGCCATCCACTGTTACCGTATTGGTAAGGGTTTTTGCAGGCTGAAAAAAGCCCATGAATCCTTCTTTTTCATACGCCCTCCAAAGGGTTCTTTCTTTACCCTGTGTATGAGTGGCAGGATCATATTGATAGAACATCTGGCCTTCAAATTTCGGTCCGTAAGCGCGTGTAGATCTGTTGGTACCGGGTCCGTCTTCCGAAGAGTTAAATGAGTAATAGGGTGAGCCGTCTTCGCCCTGCCCATACTCATACTGCAGCTTGGGTTGCCGGTTAATAGTTTCGTAGCCATAGTTTGAGTTGATGGTTATCCCTAATCCTTTCGCTTTGCTTTTGCCCTGCTTGGTGGTAATGACCAGAGCACCATTTCCACCCCTTCCTCCATACAGAGCCGCTGCACCAGGACCCTTCAATACTGTTACGCTTTCAATATCATCCGGATTAATATCATTCAGGGAGGTGCCCCAATCCACAGCGGTTTCTCCTCCGTCAATAGCTGCTGAGCCGGTAGCCCTTCCGCTACCGTGGTTGATAACTACACCATCTACAACAATCAGGGCATCGTTATCACCGGTGAGGTTGTTTTCTCCGCGTAAGATCACCTTTGTAGAACCTGCCGGACCGGCATTGGAGCGGACCAGGTTCAGGCCGGGTACTTTTCCGGATAAGGCATCGAGCCAGTTATTCGATCTCGCTTCCGTTAAAGCATCGCCTTTAACAACCGTTGCAGCATAACCCATGGCTTTCCTGTCTCTTTCAATACCTAAAGCAGTTACCACTATTTCACCCATATCTTTTGCCTCATTCAGTAAAGTGATGTTAATGGTCGTTCGGTTAAACACTGTAACCTGCTGTGTTTCGTACCCTATACGGCTGAAGACCAGCACTGCATCACTGCTTTTTACAGTTATTGTAAAATAACCTTGGCCGTTGGTTGAAATTCCGTTAGTGGTGCCTCTTTCCAATACGCTTACCCCTTCAAGCGGGGCGCCTGTGCTATCTGTTACTCTTCCCCGCACTTCTACAGGCGGCAGTGGCCCGGGCAATTTCTCCGGCGTTGCTGCCGGTAATTGCTGTTGTTTTTTTTCAGAAAGAACAATTGTTTTATCCTGGATAATGTATTGCAGCGGCTGGTCTTTCATTACAAGGTTCAGCGCCTCGGTCAGCGGCATTTTTACTGCCGAAAGCGTCACTCGTTTTGCACGGCTATATACCCCTTTTTTACCCAGCACCACATAGCCTGTTTGTTTTTCAACGGTTGTAAAGAACTCCTGAAGCGTAATATTCTTAACTGACAAAGTGATGCTTTGTGCACTACCAGTAGCATAAGCATGCGCCAGGGCAAAAGCCAATAAAAATGCTGTTAATTTCATAATCCGGGCAATTTGCTTTAATTCCGGTTTTTTAGCTTGGATAACAAGTAGCCAATAAAGCTTTTTTTGCATAACTTGCAATCAATTTAGTTGTTAAAAAATGGTTCACCGATCGTTTTTACAATCAACTTAATGTTTGGCCGTTGCGGGTGCCTCCGCAATGGCTTTTTTTAAGCAATTATTTTTTTTTGACAGGAACAGCAAGCATTGCACCTGGCAAAACAATCATTTTAAATATTATGGTTCTATAATCAGTTTTCTTCCTTCAAGTTTGTAATGCACCCCTAGCTGCTGCAGCACAATCATCAATCCATTCAGCGTAATCCCCCTTGTCATTTTTCCCATCAGCTCTATATCCTGCACGCCGTTTTCATACACCACATCTATATCATACCAGCGCTCTAATTGCCGCATGGCTTCCTTTAAAAACATCCCATCAAAATTGAACAGGTTTGCCCTCCAGGCCATTACTTTATTTATATCAGCAGCCATTACTTTTATACCACCGCTTCCTGCAGCTCCTGAAGCCTGCTGGCCGGGCTTAAGCATTGCCGATTGATTATTGGACACTTTCACACCTCCTTCCAGCAGTGTTACTTTTACGTCCGGCTCGTCTTGGTATGCGTTCACATTAAAATGAGTGCCTAATTCTTCTGTTTGTACACCATTGGCCACTACTATAAAAGGTCTTTTCCCTCCTCCGGCAGTTGGCAGAGAGGCGGATGCTACTTCAAAGTAGGCTTCGCCGGTGATGGTTACTTTTCTTTCGTTATCAATGAAAGCTACAGGATAAGTAACGGATGAGCCGGCATTCAGCCAAACACGGCTGCCATCAGCCAACGTCATATCAATCACCCGGCTGCCTTTAGGGTTGGTAAGGGTATTAACAGCCCCCTCCCTGCCACTCCCGATAGGTGAAGTGCTGCCATCAGCATTCATATAGGCAATTTGCCCGTTAGCCAGTTTTACCAGCTTTACGTCTCCCTGCAAAGCCAGCTGCCCGTTACCGGCACTGTCTAAATACACCGTACTTCCATCTCCCAGCGTAATTGACGCCCGGTTAGTTAGCGGTGCTGAAATATCATTTACCTTATAAATTGCGGTAACAGGTGTTTCCGGCTTTTTATCTGTATTATAAAAATAAATACCCAGCCCAAGCAATATGATGATGGATGCCGCAGCCCAATACCAGCGGCGTATAACAGGTATTTTGCGCCTGGTGGGAGGTGCCTGCAATATAGATTGTACCATATCCTGCGGAACATTAACCGGTATTATGCCCAGGTGGTATAAATTATCCTCCGCTTTTTTTGCACAGTCGTAATTAAGCGTATCGTGCAACGGATCTTTTAAAAGCAGGAATAATTCCTCCACTTCATCCATTGTGGCCTTGTCAGAAAGGTACCGCTCCCAAAGCGAAATAATATGTTCGGGCGTTTGTTGCATACTGCTCTCATAAGTATTGTCGGGAAAGGTACCGGAATGTACTAATGGAATGCAATACTTTTTCTAAAAAAAATGATAACAGAACCAACAGTAGATATAAAAATCAACATGTTGCAGCATATTTGCCCTGATGGTTTTCATGGCTTCTGCAAGATGGTTACGCACTGTATTGCGGCTGAGCTGCATCTTTTGGGCAATTTCTTCATAGCTCAGTCCCTGATCATAACGAAGCTGGTAAACCATTTTTCTCTGCGGAGGCAATAAATCTACACCAGCATGAAGCGCCGCAAAA
>DAOLFI010000288.1:0-5045 GCA_035326385.1 Niabella sp. | reverse complement strand
AGAAGTCATATTAGGTTTAAAAAAGCCATTGCCAAAAACCAGCAATATCAATCCCAGGTAAATGGAGAACTGTGTTTCTATTGCCATTGAAGCGTGTCCCATTGTCATCAACAGGGCACCTACCACCACCGCTAACCGGTAGCCAATCTTCTTATCAGCAAAATAACCCCCAAGCATGGTAGACAGATATACCAGCCCCACATAAGAACCAAACAAAGCCATAGCCTGCTCGCGGGTCCAGTTCCAGCCTCCGTCAAATAAAGCAGCAGTTAAAAACATTACCAGCAAAGCACGCATTCCGTAAAAGGAAAACCGTTCCCACATTTCTGTGAAAAACAATACAAACAATCCTGAGGGGTGTCCTAATACGCGGCTCTTAAAAAAGTCATTTTGGGTTTCCGGCATATATTATATTTTAAAACAAGATGGGTAAATATAGTAATTTACCCGAAAGTGAGTAGCATCTTCTTCCCGTTAAAAAATTACCTGGTCCGATACTATACCTTCCTTGCAGATTTATTACCTTCACCACCTTTAAAAACAGTAGTAAAAAATGAAAATACTGATACTTGGCGGCGGCGGCAGAGAACATGCACTTGCCTGGAATATTAAAGAAAGAGGACAGGGCAAACATGAACTGTTTATTGCGCCCGGTAATCCTGGTACGGCGCAATGCGGAACCAATGTAGCTATCGGGGTTACCGACTTTAACGCAATGGGGAAGTTCTGTCTGGATCATAACATTGAAATGGTTATAGCGGGTCCCGAAGAACCTTTGGTAAAAGGAGCCTGGGATCATTTTCAGAAAGAGGAGCTAAAGCATATCCATTTTATAGGTCCCTCACAGTTTGGTGCTCAACTGGAGGGGAGTAAGGCCTTTGCGAAGGCTTTTATGCAGAGGCATCATATTCCTACGGCAGCGTACAAGGAGTTTTCTGTTGAGCAATTCGAAGAAGGAGTGAATTATTTAAAAGATCATTCTCTGCCTATCGTTCTAAAAGCAGATGGGCTGGCTGCCGGCAAAGGTGTGGTTATTTGCGACAATCATACCGACGCAATTATTGAATTTGAAGCCATGCTGATGCAGGCCAAGTTTGGTGATGCCAGCAAAACCGTAGTGGTAGAGCAGTTCCTGGACGGAATTGAAATGAGCGTTTTTATACTCACAGACGGAAAAGAATATGTACTGTTGCCTGAAGCCAAAGATTATAAACGTATAGGTGAAAAAGATACCGGCTTAAACACCGGTGGCATGGGCGCCGTAAGCCCTGTGCCTTTTGCATCGGATGATTTTATGCAGAAGGTAACAGATAAAATTATTAAGCCTACTGTAGATGGCCTGAGCAAAGAAGGCATTCCTTATACAGGGTTTATATTTATTGGTTTGATAAAAGTACACAACGAACCTTATGTAATTGAATACAACTGCCGCATGGGTGATCCTGAAACAGAAGTGGTAATGCCGCGTTTAAAGAACAACCTGGCCGATCTTTGCCTTGCAGCAGCTCAAAGCAAACTAAGCGGAGTGGAGATCGAAACCGATGGGAGATGTGCCGTTACTGTGGTTGCCGTAAGCGGCGGCTATCCCGGAAGTTTTGAGAAAGGGTATAAGATAGAGGGCATTGAAAAAGCCGGGAATGCTCTTATATTCCAGGCAGGTACTAAAGAAAAAGATGGGCAAGTAGTAACTAATGGTGGCCGTGTGCTTTGTGCTACTTCGTTTGCCGACAGTATTACTGCCGCTGTAGCCAAGTCAAGAGAGGCGTTGTCTAAAATAAAATTCGATGATATGTACTATCGTAAAGATATTGGTTACGAGTTTGAAGTATAATTTTGATGGTGCCGGCTGATGAATATCTGGCATCAATCTTGTCCCGAAAATCGGGATATACTAGTATTGTAGTACATTATTCAACAACAACCGGCATTTTTATTCAGGTAAAATTAATCGTGATGCAAATTAAAACAGCAGTTTTCGTTCTCATTGCCGCATTGGCTTCCACTATTGGTTATACTCAAAATAAAGTTGGTGATGAAATAAAGAAAGTACTGGCAGCGCAGCCGCCCGTAACTGTTCAAACGGCAGTGGGGCCGCTTACCTTACCGCCTCCGTACAAAACTGAATCTGCAAGAAAAAATAGCAGAACGATTGGTTGGCCCGAAGGCAAAACCCCTGTTGCTCCTAAAGGGTTTGTTGTAACCCGCTTTGCGGATGGCCTGCAAAACCCGCGCTGGACCTACATTGCGCCTAACGGTGATATTTTTGTTTCAGAAGCAGGCACAAGAGAATCCGCAAACAGGATCTTACTTTTCAGGGATGTAAACAAAGACGGTATTGCAGAGGATAAATATGTTTTCCTCACTAACCTGAACCGCCCTTTGGGTATGCTGGTATTGGGTAACTATTTTTATGTAGGAAATACTGACGGCGTTTACCGTTATCCCTATAAAACCGGCGATACTGAAATGAAAGCCGATGGTGACAAGATTATTAGCCTGTGGGAGGGGGGGTACAACAATCACTGGACGAGAAACATCATTGCCAATAAAGAAGGAACCAAGATTTACATAACAGTAGGCTCAGCCAGTAATGTAGGGGAGCGCGGTATGGAAATTGAAGAAGGAAAGCGTGCGCTGATCTTTGAAGCCAACCCCGATGGCAGCGATCTGAAAATTTATGCAAGCGGTCTTCGTAACCCGGTTGGATTAGACTGGAATCCTGTAACAGGCGAGCTTTGGACCGCAGTAAATGAGCGTGATGAATTGGGTGACAATCTTGTTCCCGACTATGCTACCAGCGTTAAGCGTGGCGGCTGGTATGGCTGGCCATTTAGCTACTTTGGTAAGATCAAAGACCCGCGCTGGGCAGATGATCCCCACCAGGAACTGGTGAATAAAGCCATTGTTCCTGATGTACCTTTGGGCCCTCATACGGCATCTCTTGGCCTGGTATTTTATACAGATCAACAATTCCCTGCTAAATACAAAAACGGCGCATTTGTTGGGCAGCATGGCTCCTGGAACCGGTCGGTCCTGTCGGGTTATAAGGTAGTTTTTATTCCTTTTAAAAAGGGCCAACCTCAGCCTCCGGAAGATTTTTTAACCGGTTTTATTGCTGATGAAGAAAAAAGCGAGGTTCATGGAAGACCTGTTGGTGTGGCCATTACTCCTGATGGATCATTGCTGGTAAATGATGATACCGCAGGTATTATCTGGAAAGTAAGCGTGAAGAAATAATTTGCTTTTTTAAACTTGTGGCTGAAATAGTGAAAAACAGCTAATAATGCCTATCACAACCCATGAAAATTGTAAATGGAATTTACAATTTTCATGGGTTATAGTATTTTATATTTTTAAAATTATATCCGGTAATATTTACCTGTACTATGGCCGCAACGTATTTCAGGTTTCGTATAATAATAGATTGAAACACAGGGATGTATTATTATCTCTGGCCTGAGTTAATGGTAATAAACGGTCATTACAATTGGAACAAGGGATTATGCGCTTTCGTTCTGCACAGATGCGCTTGGTGCATTTTTCTTTACCGACTCAATTCCGTTATCGCGCGATGCTTCGCTTTCATACATCTCGCTGGTACCTATAATTTGACCGTTACCGGCTTTAAGGGTAAAATAAAACTTCCCGTTTTTAGAAGTTAACTTATCATACCGGGTATCATCTGGAGCGTTGTTCTTAACGGATTCAATGCCATTTTCACAGGCGGCTTTTGTGGTATAGCCTTCGCTTGAAAGTATTACTTGCCCGTTGCCTGCTTTAAGGTTAAACTGGTATTCACCATTTTTCCTGATAGAGATTACGAATATTCCCATTTTAAAGATTTTTTAATTTACTTAAAGATCGGGAAAAGCTCACAACGGGGACGTTAACGACACAAAAATCTTATTATAGTCCCAGTACGCCTTTCAGCTTCCCATACCCGTTACGGCTCACATTTATCTTAGCGCCGTTCTTGAGTATAGCTACATGCCCGTCTTTTTCGTAAGGGTCAATGCGGGTGATTTCCTGGATATTTACAATGAAAGAGCGATGGCTGCGTACAAACATATCTGCAGGCAGGAACGATTCAAAGAAAGCCATGGTTTTGTTTTTAAGATAATAACCTTCTTTGGTAAATATCTTTACAAAATCATCGGCGGCCTCAAGATATAAAATTTCCTGTACCGGTATGATCTTTATTTTGCTTCCGTTCTTCACCACAATACGGCTGTTACTGCCCGGCAACTGAGCATCGTTTAAAAGTGCTTTAGTGCTTTCTGTTACTGCGGGCCTGTTTTGTGCCATGAATTTAGCTACGGCTTTATCAAAACGTTCCTGGTCAAAAGGTTTGAGCAGGTAGTCAATAGCATGCGCCTCAAAGGCTTTAATGGCATATTCGTCAAATGCTGTGGCAAAGATCACAGCAGGAGGATTTTCTACCAGCTCCAGCATTTCAAAGCCGCTGATCTTGGGCATCTGGATATCTAAGAAAATCAGGTCGGGCTCATGTTCCTGTATGGCTTTCAGCCCTTCAAAACCATCGCTGCACTCTGCCATAATTTCCAGTTGAGGATGCTTTTTCAGGTATTCTTTTACCATGCTCCTGGCTAAAAACTCGTCATCTATAATTATAACTTTGGCCATATTATTGAGGTATTTTTACGATTGTTTCAAAAATAGTATCCTTTGCATTTGTTTTTAACAGGTCGTTACGGGCGAATAACAAATATAATCTCCTTTTGATAGATGAAAGCCCAAAGCCGGTTCCTTTTTTGGGTACTGATGTTTCAGGATCATAGGGGTTGGAAACAATGATAATGAGTTCATGCTGGTCCAAATGGCAGGTGATAGTGATCAGCGTTTGTCCCATTGTATCATAAAGGCCGAATTTGATAGCGTTTTCAACAATGGGTTGCAGCAGCAACGTAGGTAACAGTGCTGTTCTGCAGCCCTCGCTGATATTTATCCGGGTTTGCAGCCTGTTACCAAACCGTACTTTTTCTATTTCGAGATAGAGGTTGAGATAGCTGATCTCTTCTTCCAGC
>DAOLFI010000287.1:0-5057 GCA_035326385.1 Niabella sp. | reverse complement strand
GCACAGCATTTGATATTTCTATCCTGGGCTTCACAGATTTATTATGTAAAGTGCTCCATACACCACCATGAAAATACTGATTTGTAAATAAGGTTAATCCGATGATGCCTATTGATCCGGCCAAAACGATCTTGTTTAAAAGATCCTGTCTGATGTCCAGGCTGCCCGATCCTAAAAATCCAAACCATTTTTTAAGCGTAAAGGATCGCTTTTTCCTGGTAAAGTATTCATCCAGTGAATATCTTCCACCACCGGAAAAGTAAACGGTGAAGCCTGCAGCCACACCTAAGACACCGATTTGCCATTCGTCTAAACAGGTGGTTCCCAGCCAGCCTGCACCTAAAAGAATGCCAATGGCCAGACTAAAAACACCTACGCTCATTAACCGGGTAAATAATCCAACCATAAAGAAAACCCCTACAATCGCCTCCACGATAGTGAATATAACCATGACCCACCAAAGGCTATTGGGAGTAGAGACTAAATATTCAATAACTGGTTTAATGCCCAGGGCATTAGGCAGAAAGTGATTGAATTTTTCTCCGATATATCCTGCTTCGTCGGGGTTGAGTTTGTTCTCTAAAATTAATCGCCGCCAAAAAGCGGAAAAGTAGGTCCACCCGGTTACCCATCGCAAAGCTGTTGTAAATATCCCGGCAAAAGAATAGGACTGATTGTTCATAGTGATCTGAATTTTAATTAAGAAAATAGATTGCTGAAAAGAGGCCGTTTAAAAGGTCAATTTGTTTGTCATATTGTCCAAGGGGCTCCTGCGGAGAGCTTGACGAAATATTGATAACCAATAGCTGGCCTTCGACAAGCTCAGGCGGACACCATTTTTGAGACAGCCTCATATCTGTTCACCTTAATCAAAAATCAAATCAGGTATTGTTCGTGGAGTATATATATGGGTATGGGAATTGGAACATCTGTTCCTGCAAATGGAATAGTATTATGCGGTATTGAAAGCGCTGCATAAACGCCCGGGCGAAGGCCGGAACCTTGTTTTTGTAAGTCTTTTTTGTGAAAAGAAACGGAGGTTTCCCGATTTTCTTCTTGTACCAACGTCTGGCAAACCACTGTTTTATTGGGCTTTTCAGTATGATTTAGCTGTGCTACAGGAATATGCAGAGCTTGTTTGATCTCTCTTTTCAGAGAGCAAGGCAGGCAAATAAAAACAGCCATCATAATGATGATTATCCTAGTTAAAATATGCCTGACATTACTTTTCATTTTATTATCGTGGTATTGAGCACTATGTCAAAAATAAGTATTACGATCCTAATAGATTCTTATAAAAAACTTAATTACTGCTGAATCTGGAAATATGAGAAATTCTATGGTACTTACAAGCAGCTCCGTTGAATTATCTTTGAGCAGACTGACAAACCATTATGTGGTTTTTGTAAATTAGCCGTTTAGAAAAAATTAAAAAGCTGATGATAAGAATAAATCAGGAATATTCCTTTCATGTTGAAAATGTGCTGTTTTCATTTGCATTAGCCTCTGAGGCTGCAGAAGTCTTTGAAGGATATAATGGTTTAATTACAGGGATCGGTAAAGTAAATGCCGCGTATGAACTGACGAAAGCTGTACAGAACAAAAGGCCGTCATTGGTTGTAAACCTGGGGTCGGCTGGGAGCAATTATTTTCAGAGGGGAGAGGTGGTTTGCTGTACAAAATTCGTTCAGCGGGATATGGACGTAAGAGGCCTTGGATATGAGCTATACGAGACACCTTTATCAGAGTTGCCTACTGTGCTCGAATATGGCCTGACAATGGAAGGAATAAGGGAAGGTGTTTGCGGGACCGGCGATAACTTTGAAATGGGGCATGCTGTAACGGCTTATAATATTGTTGACATGGAAGCCTATGCTTTGGCTATGATAACCATGAAAGAAAACATTCCGTTCCTTTGCCTCAAATATATTTCGGATGGCGCCGATAATAACGCTGCTGAAGACTGGACAGTTCAGGTGCACAAAGCTGCTGTAGCCTACGGAGAAATACTGAAGCTGAGCAGGAATATTTATTAAGCGATCTTTTTAACCAGGATGTTGTAGAAGCGCTCAAGCCTTACCTGAAAGGGCAGCCAGACATTAAGATTTATAATGTAGCTTAATTTATATTCTGTTAAGAGAGTAGGAGCTTTGTTTATAGCTTATTAATAGTCCGGAGCGCTTTTTTGACAATATATTGGGTTTCTTTTGTTGGGCTTTCTTTTTCCCAGCGCCGGCAAAGTGCGCTTACAAAGCCGGGTTGTGTTTTGCCGGCATCGTTGAGCCAGTTGCCTACACTGTCCTGAACATATCTTGCAGGATCGGATCTTAACGGTTCTAAGATGGATAATGCTAATTCAGGATCTTGTTTCAAGGCTTCAATATGTTCGCACCAAACACCACGGGGCCGGGTCGCTTCTGTGGTAAACCGTCTTATATTTTCATCATTGTTTGTTGTCCAGCTAGAAAGAATGGCGATGCTCTTTTCCAGGTTAGCAGTTATTTTCTTTCTTACTGCCATCCAGCCAATTTCCCGGACTCCGAAATGTTTATCTGCTGCGAATATTTGAATTTGTTCCAGTGTTTCTTCAATGCTTAACTCCTGGTTTTTACTAATGGTATATGTAGCCCAGCAACGTATCAGGTCAGACTTATGGTTCGATAGGATCATTAAGAAGTCAGTATCCCTGTTTTTCATTGCCTGCTCAAAAAGTCCTGTTCCTATGGCCTCATTTATCGTGTTTACGGTTTGCTTTTTTAACTGTGCAACGGATGTTATAATAGGTTTCAGGTAATGTTCCCTCTGGGTTTGCTTAAGCAGGTACTTCAGTAAAAACTGTTGGTCTACGGCGAGCCATTCCACCAGGTTGACCGTTTCGAGCTCGCCACGGCTTAGCTGTTCCAGGATGTCCTGTGGAATTTCTTTTATGCTTCTTGCTCCTTTTCTTTTCAAATCACCCATAATATTCCATTGTAAGTTTATCAAGAAACTGAAACAGCTTATTATTCATTTCGGTGTAGTCGTAACTGCGGATTTCATCGGGCTTTTGCACAAATCTGTATTTCGTATTGTTGGTTAGGAAATCTTCTTCTTCGGCAATAAGTAATTCTACTATGTCCGGCGTAAGTTCCATGTGGCATTGAAAACCATAAACAAGACTTGAATATGCTATTATTTGTCTGGGGCAACCTGCACTTGCAGCTAATACTTTGCATTGTGGGGTAAGACCAGGCATATCGCTGTGCCAATGCCCGACAGCTAATACTGAACCGAAGTGGTTTATTTTTTCATCTTTTAATCCTTCCTCCGTAAGTTGTATAGGGAATACGCCAATTTCTTTTTCTGGGCTATGCCCGAATTTTGCTCCCAATGCCTCCCCAATAAGTTGAGAACCCAGGCAAACGCCCACAACTGCTTTACCTGCCTGAACACATTTTTGTATTAAGGCCATCTCGGCTTTTGCATTGAAATAGGGGCATTCTTCATGTGTTGTAGCGGGGCTTTGAGGCCCACCCATTACAATAAGCAGATCAATATGCTCTATCGTTTCGGGCAGGGGTTGATTTTCATATACCTTTGAAAATGTAATGTTGTGATCTTTCTCTTTTGCCCATTCTAAATATGCGCCGGGCGCTTCAAAAACTTCGTGTTGTACAAAGTGTATATTCACTGTTCTTTTATTTAATTTGTAAATATGAACGTGTTTAAACTTATAAAACTATGATACAAATCGTATGTCAGGCTAAGCACAAATAAAAGCATTGCATTTAAGTTCATTAACGCATGTGATAAAATACATGTCACGGTGAGCCTGACGAACCGTACCTTTCAAACAAAAAATGTCCTTCGTCTTCCGATAGTTATAGGAAAAGGACGACATTGATTTTCATTTATGATTATTTTGCTGTCCCTGCTTCATTCCAATAATAACTGTCCGGGTAAATCCTTTTCCCAAAAATAGCGGTTCCTACACGAACTATGGTGGCCCCCTCTTCAATAGCGGTTTCCAGGTCACCGCTCATTCCCATTGACAGCTCTTTCATTTCTACATTGGGAATATGCTGTGCAATGACCTGTTGCTGAATATGTTTAAGCAGTCGGAAACATTTACGTACTTTTTCTGTTTCAGCGCTGAACAGGCCAATTGTCATCAAACCTTTTATTTTCAGCGCTCCTAACTGCGCTACCTGTTTTACTAATTCAATAGCTTTATCAGAATGAACGCCGAACTTACTTTCTTCATCAGAAGTATTTACCTGTATCAACACTTCTATGGTTTTGTTTTCAAACAGTAACCGCTGGTGCAGCTTTTCGGCTAGGTCAAAACGGTCGAGCGATTGTATGCAGGATACGTCATATTTCAGGATATCTTTGATTTTATTGGTTTGCAGGTGCCCGATAAAGTGATTCGCATGTGGTACTTCTTTTAATGCCTCGTATTTTTCTTTAAGCTCCTGTACTTTATTTTCTGCTATCAGTGTATGCCCTGCCTGTAACGCTATTTTAATACGTTCAGCGGGTACGGTTTTGGTGGCCAGTAATAATTTTACTTCACCGGGATCTCTGCCATTCTGTTTACAGGCCTTGTTTATCCGCTCTTTTATGATGGCAATATTATTTAGAATTTGTTCACTCATTGGATTTCCTTATGCTATGGTTGGTGAAACAGTTTGGTGCTTACTGCTATCCTGTTCCAGAAATTTATCTGGTTAATAGTAATGATTATTTGCGCTACCTGGTTGTTTGTAAAATACTGCTGCGCTTTTTGAAAGGTAGC
This sequence comes from Niabella sp., assembly GCA_035326385.1. Taxonomy (GTDB): domain Bacteria; phylum Bacteroidota; class Bacteroidia; order Chitinophagales; family Chitinophagaceae; genus Niabella. The sequence continues at coordinate 280 of DAOLFI010000287.1, read as the reverse complement.
ATCACTAACTCCGTGTTTGGATATATGTGTTACTTCTTCTGCTAAAGCCAATACGGCTTTTTCCTCTTCGCTGAACAGCGGGCTTTCTTCCCAGGCAGACAGCGCATAGATCCTTTGCTCTGTTTCGCCTGCCTTTCTGGCGTCTTTAGTGTGCATTTCAAGACAGAAGGCACATTTGTTTATTTGTGATACCCGTATTTTGATAAGCTCTCTGAGACTTAAACTTAAATCGGTTTTTGAAAGATATTTTTCCATATCAAACAATATCTTGTAGGCTTCG
>DAOLFI010000286.1:0-5064 GCA_035326385.1 Niabella sp. | reverse complement strand
ATTTGCTTACCTGGATTTAACCGAATAGTGGGTGGGTATGAACCGAACTATACATACGATTGGGTTATTGGTAGATAAAAGCAACCCCGATGCTAAAAGGCTTTATATACGGAAAGGTTTTAAAGTTGTTGAAGAAAAACAATTTGCCGGAAAGTTGATGGACATCTTCAGTTCGGGCCATATATAAAATAGCCTAACCCTCAACGGTCTGCTTTAAATTGATAAAATAAATGTGAAATATTAGCCTTTACTAAAAGTGGTAAGCTTGCTAACAATATTCTTGATTACCTGCGGGTCTATGGTGTTGTCTTTTTCTTGTGAAATTACCCGGACAGAACCTTCTTCATCTTTTTCGAAGCATAGTTCCTTTCCGTCAACGATAATATGAAATTTATAATTGTAGGCAAAAGTGAGTAGTCTTCCTTTTAAATTTAATGTTTCCCCGTTATGGGTTACTGGCAGTTCAAAGTAATGTTCCATTTTAAAAATTCGGACGGCGAATATAATAACTCAACCGCAGAAGGAAAGTTAAAAAATATAGGCACCTTGACAGTCTGGATAAACATTACACGAATCGATTGCCCCTAAAATTCTATATAAGTGCTTATTTGATAACGCCCTTTCGGCATAGAATGACGGCCAGATGAAAATTAGTTTTAGCCTTGTACTTTTTACGAAGTGTGGCATATATCTTTTCTATTGAACTAAGGCTGGAAGGATAAGTGCCTTTTATTTTTAGTTGTGCTGAAATCTCCTGCTGAGAAAGCCCCTTGCTTAAATATTTTATTATCTGCTCTTCAAATAACATAAGGTTTGTTTACTGTGAATTTTCAAATTGCTGTTTTATCCCGGGCTCGATTTAAGCTATTAAAATCAGAGATTAAATTGAGGTATTACATCCAGTTGATGTTTATCCCTAACTTTTCTTCTCATGATTTGCTTATTGGAAAAATGTCTGGAAATTTGAATGGTAGATTCTTCAAAACTGTCTGATCCATCTGCCCTTTGATAAAAAAATACGCTAATTTCTTTACAATTTGGATGTTCAAATATTTCCTTTAATAGTGCGCGGTCAGTTATTCCACAGGAGTGCCCAATGATATGCACCTCAAAAATACCGGCATCAATAAAAGATAATAGATTTTTATAGTTGGGGGTTCTTAAGTAAGCAAAAGATTTGAGTTTTCTCAAAAACTCATTTACGCCAAGATGTTCTAATCTTTCTATTTCTTCTGTAGACTCATCTCCATATCCAAAAACAATTGGATTATCTGGATCACCTAATCTACCATGGATATAATTAATCTCGCTTTCATCACCATAGGATTTTTCTAAAAGGGTATCAGTATAGTTGAAATTAAGGTACATTGTTTTACAATCACTGTCTGGTGCTAAAACCCTGGTAATATTTAAACGAGGATTATATTTAAATGTCTGGTCTGATATTTTATCGTTAACTGTTTTTAGATACTCACCGAGTTTTGAAGTTACATATTCTAACTCTTTATGCAATTCCGATACAGCGTTCTGCACATTTTCTTTTTGAGGTTCATGATGAGGATAAGAAAAATTGAAGTGTTGGAATTTTGACAGAAGCGTTGTGAAGTATAATGATTCAATATCTACCCATTTTTTTTCCTGGTGTTGTCGTGATAGAAGACTACTTAGAAAGTTATTCTTAATTGTAAAAGATCCGGGTTGTGTTCCCATCAATTCGAATATAGCTGCAGCATTTACCTCTTTTGCTTTGTTAGTCCTGTGTAACATACCGCTATGCTGGCTTCCGAAGCATAATCCATCATCTTCATAGTAGTGTTTTTCTGTGTAAACTTTGTAAGAACTACATAAGAGCCAATCAATAAAGTCCGAATACCTGGTCTTTAATCCGTGCGCAATGTCGAACCCATTTCCAGTGATTATAAGACGGTTATTCTTTTCCATACGCTCAAAATTACGCTTCTTGTCTATTTTAAGAAGACTAATTCTTATATCAGGAAATGGGCTGTGAGGTCTTTATACCTGAAAGAAAACGGGCAAAAGCGGCGCAAAATTAGTGCGCTCACGCACCGACCAAAAGTGTTCGGCATAAACACTTCATCCACGCTGCAAGTCATCTTTTATTCCACTTCCTTTTGGTGCTTTTAATCCCTGCTGCACTGGTAGGGATGCTTTCTTTTTTTCCGTTTTTTCTTTTTCAGGTAATCATCAAAAAAAATAAAACAAATGAACATTCAACACAAAGCAAAATTGATGCGGCTGTCATGGCAGATACAGAAACGCAAAAAGTATTCCCGCTCTAAAGCATTGATAAGCGCATGGGCGATTTACTTAAATGAAGATATAACGGTTTTTCATTTGGTACAAAAGCACAGCCACCAACATTACCGCAATAACGCAGAGCCTTTCAATCTTAAACTTTTTTAATCAATTCAATATTTAATCATTTTAAAATTTACAGTTATGCAAACAATCATCGGACGTTTAACAGCAAACGCAACTATCAAAGAAACAAAAGATGGTCGCAAGTTAGTAGCCTTTACCATTGCACAAAATGACCGCTTCAAAGTAAAAGGTTCAGACGAAGTAAAACAGGTGACTAACTATTTTAATTGTGCTTACTGGATTGCCACCGGTATCGCTGAACACCTTAAAAAAGGCTTGCTGGTAGAAGTAACAGGCAGGATAGGAGTAAACGCATGGAAGAATATGGATGGCGATGCCAAAGCCAGTTTAACCCTGCATGTGCAGCATATCCAATTGCATGGTAAAGTAAGTGCCGCTCAAACCGAAAAAGCCACTACAGCCGAACCTGTAGCAGCAAACGACAAAGAGGACGATTTGCCATTTTAATCAAATCCTCCCTAACCGCTCCGGGAGTTAAAATATAGGAGCGGATTTTTTCCCTCAAAAATTTATCAAGATGAAACCCATCAACAAAAATGCACAGCAAATATTTAATAACCTTATTCAACAATTAGGCAATAAAGACTATTTAAAACTACAATCAGAGGGGTTTATGCCTTTATCCTTTGAATGTATTGGTGAAACTTCCTGTACACAGGGTAAGGCTAAAATATATAGCCTCATGCACACTTTTACGCAAAATGGTGACCTGATGCGAGACCCCGAAATGTGCTTTTTTTACTTTGAAGAAAACGAAACGAACACACTAAACGGAGCTTATCCCTTTTCCTATCGTTTAGACCCTTTATGTATCTATGACGAAAGTGCAGAAATTATCAATGGTGAAATATATGTACTGCTTCATGCACAAAGAAAACATGCTGACTTCGCCAATGCGTGGTTAAACAATATAAAAGAACAGGGATTTATAAAATAAATACTTAATGACAAAAAGACAGGATATGAACCTCAAAGAAGATTTACTCCATAGCGAAGTAGCAGAAGTAACACTGGTATATAAATCCAATGTAAAGCCCGGCGAGCGATTGCAGATAAAGGATTCCGGGCAAATGGCTAATATATTTAGAAGTGTGTGGAATACGGAAAATATCGAACTACAGGAAGAATGTAAAGTTATGTATCTGAATAAGGCTAACAGGGTATTGGGCATTTATCCTTTATCTGTTGGCGGTACATCCGGCACTATTGTAGACATAAAACTGGTTTTAATTGCTGCATTACGCTTGAATGCCTCGCAATTTTCGTGCTGCCATTCCCATCCGTCCGGCAACCTAAAACCAAGCCATGCCGACCAGTCTGTAACGGATAAGTTGAAAGTAGCAGCAGAATATTTAAATATTAACCTGTTAGACCATATCATTTTGACTAAGGACAGTTACTGTTCAATGGCAGAAGAAGGCATGATTTAGTACCGGAAATTTTTAAGAAGCTGCGCACTTACAAGTGGCTTCTTTTTGCATGCCCGGACTACTTTATTTTTCAAACACAAAAAATAAAGTAGCAAACAAAAGTGCTATGCCGAAAGGTCTGTTTTAGACAGTGATTTTTTAGTTATTTCTATTTTTTCAATTCAACTTTACATACATGCTATGAACTTTTGGGAATTTAAAGAAGATTATTTAATGGGGTATTATTTGCCGGTTAACAATAAACAATACCGGTTGCAAGGAGCAAAGCTTGCCCACTCCATATTTTTTCTTTTCATTAGCCTGCTTAGGTTAGTTGTCGCGATGTTATACTATTTAGGAGTATTAATATTTACCTGTATTCTCTTTTTGATTAGATTGCTGAAGAGAAAATTTCCCCGACAGCAAGCTGCCGGAAAAATTCAACAGTAAGATTTATTTGCTTTGTGGCTGTAGTGTCAGCAGCTTTTCATTCATAGTCGTCAAACCAGCTTTTTGTAACAGTTCAGCACTGACCTCTAATAAAGTTTTGTCGCTTCCTTCACCTGCCGCTTTCAAAAGTCCGCTCAACGCCTCACCAGGCTTCACTTCCAGTCCCTTGCCAATCACTTTGGAAAGTAATAAAACCGCTTTACGGGGCATCCGGATATCTATTTTTACCACATCATCCATACCCGGCGCACTTAACAAAGTTTCATACAATAACGCAATTTCCTTTTCACTTAACATACTGCACATTTTTAAAGTTAAAAATCATTTTCACGGAAGTAAAATTAAACCACCTCTTAGATAAAAAATGATTTCACCGTGTCATTATACGACACGGTTGATGAATTTATCAATAGTAGCACATAGCTTTGCAAGCGTCAAAGATATTGTGAACCTGAAAATGTGTGTTATGACAATCAAAGAAGCTAAGGCTATTGACATGGTATGCTACCTGTCAATTGCAGGAATTGAACCTGCAAAAATCAAAGGAGAAGAATATTGGTTTTACTCTCCATTCCGCAAGGAAAAGACCCCCTCATTTAAAGTAAACCGAAAGCTCAATAAGTGGTATGACTTCGGAGAGGGCAGGGGAGGCGACCTGATCGATTTTATTGTGCAGTCGGATCAAATAGAGATACCGGAGGTCCTAAAAAAACTGGATGCTTTAAATCTCTCACCAGCACCACTCGCTAAATTATCCGGCGACACAGCAGCAATTAAAATTATTTCCGTTAAACCCGTCACT